>CAYOAJ010000076.1:818-8920 GCA_964401895.1 uncultured Herbinix sp. | reverse complement strand
GTATAACGTTACCTACAAAAGCATCACATACAACTACATCAGCAGCTCCCATAGGTATATCCCTAGCTTCTATACTACCTATAAAATTAATATCAGAAGTTTCTCTTAGAATTGGAAATGTTTCCTTAACTAATGCATTACCTTTCTCTTCCTCTTCTCCTATATTAACAATTGCAACCCTAGGATTTTCAATTCCAACTATGTTCTCCATATATAAGGATCCCATTTTTGCAAATTGAACTAAATGAGAAGGTCTTGCATCTACATTAGCACCACAATCAGCTAATAAAACAAGTCCATTTGTAGTTGGTATAAGGGGAGTTAATGGTGGCCTTTCTACTCCTTTAATTCTGCCAACAATTAATTGGCCTCCTACTAATATTGCACCAGTACTTCCTGCAGACACAAAGGCATCAGCTTCACCATTCTTAATAAGATTCAAACCCACAACAATAGAGGAGTTTTTCTTTCGCCTAATTGCCATTACCGGAGCATCATTGTTAGTTATTACTTCTTCCGCATCAGCAATACTGATTTGCTTGTCATTATATTCATATTTATTCAACTCTTTATTAATAATTTCCTTAGGCCCTGCAAGTATGACTTTAATATCATCTCTTTCATTAACAGCAATAACGGCACCTTTAACCATTTCAACTGGTGAATTATCTCCGCCCATTGCATCTACAACAACTTTGATTTCTTTCCCCATAATCGCTCCTTTCTAAGTAAATAACAATATTTACAAATAAATATAAATAATCTAATAATCAATATACTTGATATTGTACAGAAAATCAACTATAAATTTAGGACCAGTTACCATGAAAATCAACAATTCACGGCGACTGATCCTTAAAATAATTTCTTATAAATTACGATAAAAAAAGGAATTGAAGTTTTGAAAGCCTATATCTTGATATTGGATTATCTGTTCAGTACTGCCAATAAATAGTACACCATCACGCTTCAAGGACTCATGAAATTTATTATAAATCTTCATTTTCGCATCATCAGTAAAGTATATCAAAACATTTCTACAAACTATAAGTTCCATATCACTAGGATAAGGGTCCTCTAAAAGATCATGTCGCCTAAATTCCACACGACTCTTTATACTATCAGATATACGATATGCCTTTTCACTAACTTTTTCAAAATGTTTTTCCTTAAATTCATCTGGTAAAGACTTAAGACTTTTTATATTGTATAGACCCAAATCCGCTTTATCAAGAGCACTTTGGTCTATATCAGTAGCTAATACCTTAATACGATTATTTGGAATCAATTTATCTAATAGCATTACAAGAGAATAAGGCTCATCACCTGTAGAGCAAGCAGCACTCCATATCTTGAGGTTGTTTCCAAACTTGTCAAACAATTCAGGAAGAACTTTAGTTTCTAATATGTACCATTGGTCGGGATTCCGATAGAATTCCGACACATTGATAGTTATATATCCTAAAAATTCTTCTAATAGACTTTTATTAGTTTTAATTTCTTTAACGTATTCTGAATAAGATTGAAATCCACTCTTTCTAACTAATGACTCGATACGCCTTTTCATCTGTCGTTCTTTATAAGAATTCAAATCAATCTTAGTCAACTCATAAATTGAATCTTTGAATTCCTCATAATTGTTCACAAGTATTTCTCCTTAAGCTATATTTTAATATAAATTTATTCATCTTCTGGAGTAGAATCATCTACTTTTTCTTCTGTCTCTTCCACCTCTTCAGAACTTGCTTCAGCTACTACTTCTTCAGGGGTCGCTTCAACTACTTTTTCTTCAAAAGTTGCTTCAGAATCTTCCTGCTCTTCTAGTTCTAAAGCCTTAATACTCAAACTTATTTTCTTGTCTTCTATATTTAAATCAACAATTTTACAAGTTATTTCTTGTCCAACTGCCAATACGTCTGATGGCTTGTCAACATGTTCTATTGAAATCTGTGATACATGTAAGAGAGCATCAATACCAGGTTCTAATTCGATAAATGCACCAAAATGAGTCATTCTAGCAACTTTACCTGTAATAATAGTTCCTACAGCATATTTTTCCTCTGCCCCGATCCATGGGTTTCTTTCTGGGAATTTTAGACTAAGAGCGATTTTCTCTTCTTCAACATCAATCTCTTTAATAAATGTCTCAATAGTATCTCCAACTTTAAATAACTTTCTAGGGTTGTCGATTCTTCCCCAAGACATCTCTGAGATATGAAGTAGACCATCTGCTCCACCTAGGTCAATAAATGCACCAAAGTCAACAATATTTTTTATTGTTCCTTCAACAGTCATTCCAACTTCAATAGTTTTAAATAGTTCTTTCTTTAATTTGCTTTTCTCAGCTACAATTAGCTTCTTACGATTACCAATAATTCTTCTCTTGCGAGGATTAAATTCTGTAATCACAAAATCGATAGTCTGTCCATCGTATTGGTTAAGATCTCTAACATAAGAATCAGAAATAAGACTAGCAGGTATAAACACCCTAGCCTCATCAACGATAACACTTAATCCACCTTTTAAAACCTTATTAACTTTAGCAGTAAGAACTTCATTGTTTTTATAAGCCTCTTCAAGCTTTCTCATTCCTCTTTCAGCCGCTAATCTCTTATAAGATAATGAAACTTGTCCTTCTCCATCATTGAGTTTTAGAACCTTGGCCTCCATTACATCTCCAACATTAACTTCTTGAGTTAAATCAACATTGGGTGTATTGGTATACTCATTGCCTGTTATAATTCCTTCAGATTTATATCCAATGTTTAAGATAATCTCATCTTCTTTTACAGCGAGGACTGTTCCCTCTACAACATCACCGTTGTTTATCTTCACCACTTTCTCTTCCTCTAATAATTGTTCAAAACTTTTTTCCGCCATAACGGTAAAACCTCCTTGAAATAATTTTTGGAGCATTGCTCCTGCGGTAATACCTACGTAGATTGTCATCAGTTCCAGTATATAGTAAGTATTTTCACATTTTTTTTATTTTTAATTAAACTATTTTATATTAGCATAAAATATTTTATAAAACAAATATATCATAACTCTTTTCTAGAAAAAATTCAACTAATACTTGAAGCTTAATGTAATTATATGTCGTGCTGACGTTTCTTCAAGTTATTTATATTATAATTCTGATTTGATTTTCTGATAATATGTCAATATCTTTTGAACCACCTCATCTATTGTCAGATTAGATGAATCAAGATATATAGCATCATCTGCTTGCTTTAAGGGAGCAAATTCTCTGGTCATATCCTGCTTATCCCTTTCATTAATATCTTCTTCTATCATATTTATATCAGAATCTATACCCTTCTCTTTCAATTGTGCCCACCTTCGTCTAGCTCTTTCCTTAGCACTGGCAGTTAAATATATCTTTAAATTTGCCTTAGGTAGTACATATGTCCCTATATCTCTACCATCCATTACAACATTAGATTGCTTAGCAAGATTCTGTTGCAATTCAACTAATTTCAATCTAACCTTTTTATAAACTGATATGGCACTAGCCATCTTACCAACTTCTTCAGTCCGAATCAAGTGATTGACATTTTTTCCATTTAGCAAAACAATTTGTTCATCGTCTTTGTATTCTATTAAAACGTCAATGTCTTGGCAAGCCTCTTCAATCTTATCTTGTTCAAATGATTCTATGTCATTTGTTATGAAATATAAAGCTAGAGCACGATACATTGCTCCAGTATCAACATATATATAAGATAGCTTTTTAGCTACTTTTTTTGCTATTGTACTCTTACCAGCCCCTGCTGGTCCATCAATTGCTATACTGAAAAAACTCATAAAAACCTCCCTATCCTAACCTATATTATTCCCAGCTAGATAAGCAGTAGACCAAGCTATTTGCAAATTATAACCTCCAGTCAAACCATCTAAATCAAGAACTTCACCAGTAAAATATATATTATTAATTAATTTTGATTCCATGGTGGCAGGATTTACTTCATCTACATTAATACCGCCCTTTGTGATTACGGCCTGCTTATAATCGCTTGCTTTTATTATCTCTAAGGGAAGATTTTTTATTAACTTCAGTAGTCGCATCCTCTCCTCCTTGGTGACAGAGTTCACTTGCTTATCGGGAGAAATAAGGCTTAGTCGAATGATAACATCAATTAGCTTTTTTGGCAATAGATGACTTAGAGAATTTTTAAATTCCTTGTTCTTTACCTTATCGAAATCTCTTAATATTCTTGCATCTAGCCGTTCTTCAGTTAAAGCTGGTTTTAAATCAATATATAAGCTAACCTTTTCACCTTTTTCAAGATGACTTGTTACATAACTACTTGCACTTAATATAATAGGTCCACTAACACCAAAGTGGGTGAATAACATTTCACCGAAGTCATTATAAATTTCACTTTCTTCTATTTTAATGGATATAGATACATTTTTCAAACTCAGACCCATAAGTTCCTTAACAAAGCTTTCTTTTACATGCAGTGGAACAAGGGAAGGATATAAATCTGTAACTGAGTGGCCTAGTTTTTTTGCAAATTTATAACCATCTCCTGTGGAACCAGTTGCAGGATATGACAAACCACCTGTACAGATAATAATTGCATCCCCCTGCAATTCTTCAGTTTCATTATTAATATTTATTCCGTAAAACTTTCTGTCTTTTTCTATTATATTAGTGACTACAGTATTGTATCTAATATCAACATTTAATCTTTTTAATTCCTCAGTTAAGGCCTTTATTACATCAGATGACTTGTCCGATAAAGGAAAAACCCTATTACCTCTTTCAACTTTAATTGGAAGGCCAATGCTTTCAAAAAAGTCCATAACATCATAGTTATTAAATTGGGAAAAGGCACTATATAAAAACTTGGAATTAGTAATTACATTATCAAAAAAGCTATTATAATCACAAGCATTTGTTAGATTACATCTGCCCTTGCCTGTAATAAATAACTTTTTCCCAAGTCTATTATTCTTCTCAAATAAGGTTACTTTATGACCACTGCGTCCTGCAAATATTGCAGCCATCATACCTGAGGCTCCTCCGCCCACTACGAAAACTCTACTCATTAAACTACTCCTTAAATCAAAACTAGATAATTGTGATAAAGGTAATCACCAATTATCTAGTTAAGTATCATTTTATCTTTCCATATAAATTTCATCTATATCAAGTTCTATATGACCACTGGAATAAGCTTCTCCCTCTGCTCTATATATGATCTTATTATAGTCATCTAAATTATCTAATAAACTTTGAGCTATTGCATTTAAGATTCCCATTTCTATTCCCGACCCCACATTAGTTAAAGGTGCTTTGTCAGAATAAAAGTTCACAATAATAATATCATCTTCACTTATAACGTCTTGTATACCAACTATAATTGAATTATCAGCCATAGATTCTACAACAGTATCAACAACTATTTCTGGAGTGATATCAATTTCTTCGGAAACTAATGCTGTTCGAGTCTCAAGTTCACCATCTCCATTCACCACATATATCATTAGTTCTATATTGCTAACTGGCTTTACAATCTCATCAGTCGGTGAAAGTGATAAATTAGCATCTGTTTTCACTTTCTCTTTATCATCCTGATTACCATTGTTACTTATATCAATATCTTCATCTTGTCCATTATCTTCATCAAGAACACTTTTAGTTATATTAGGACTATTATCGTTTTCTTTATAAGTATCTACACGAAATTTATCGCATCCAACAAATATAAACACAAATAGTAGTATTATTCCTATAATAAGTCCTCTTTTGTTCAGTTTCATAGATTTCCTCCTTTAAATAGAAACTTAACTATCTTATTAATAAAACAATACAACAAAACTATGTCATTTGTATGGTAATAGCTAAATACAAAGAAAGAAATCATTCAATTTATAGGAACAACTAAAAATTTGTAAGATTTCTCCTTAAGTAATCTAACGCATTAACTACTGTTTGCTCCCTAATTTTTTTTCTATTTCCTTTAAGTCTTAATTCTTTTACAAAAACCTTGCCACTTACATAAGATGAAATATAAACCAGCCCCACTGGTTTTTCAAGACTTCCTCCCCCTGGGCCTGCAATTCCTGTAACAGCAAGTGCTGTGTCTGAGCCTGTTTTTTTTGCTGCTCCCTCAGCCATCTCTTTTGCTGTTTCTGCACTTACCACCCCATATTTATTAATAGTTTCTTCATTAACACCAAGATACTTTATCTTAGATTGGTTGGAATAAGTAATAAAGCCCTCATTAAAGACATCTGAAATGCCACTGACATTAACAATAGCACCTGATAATAATCCTCCCGTACAAGACTCAGCAGTGGTTAGGCTATACTTTTTCTCCTTTAGTAGTTTCACTACAACCTCTTCTAAAGTCTCATCCTCATCTATAGTAAATATATTATCAGCAAACCTTATCTTAAACTCCTCTATTACTGGTTCTAACAAAGCATTAGCCTCTTCCACACTATCAGCAGCAGCTGTAATACGAAAATGTACTTGGCCCATCTTAGAATATGGTGCTATTGTAGGATTGTCCTGCTTTTCGATAAGATCAATTATCATAGTTTCAGCTCTGCTCTCACCGATACCACATATTTTAACCATCTTAGATACAAAAACCCTATCTTGTTTTTTTTCTAAATAAGGATAGATTTCATTATTAAACATTGGAATCATCTCTGCTGGTGGTCCAGGTAAAAGTACAATTGTATTCTTATCTTCTTCTATAATATAACCTGGAGCTGTACCATTCTTATTGTCTACAACAATAGAGTCAGCTATTTTCAAGGCTTGCTTCCAATTGTTATCCGTAATTGCAGTCATATCTTTATTTGCAGTTCTTTCTTTAAAATACCTAGATATTTTATCCTTACTTTCTTGGTCCATAAGTAGGTCTCTATCAAGAACTTTAGCAAGCACTTCTTTTGTTAAGTCATCTTGAGTTGGACCAAGCCCACCAGTTATTATAACAATATCCGACCTATCTAAGGCCTTTTGAATTGTTTCAGATAATCTTCCTGGATTATCTCCCACTACAGTTTGATAATACATAGAAAATCCAAGCTGAGCACATTTTACAGATAAAAAAGCAGCATTGCTATTAACTATATTACCAAGAAGTAATTCTGTTCCTACACTAATAAGTTCAACAGTCATTTGTATACATCCTTTATTTAATATCCTTTTCTTTTAACACTTGTTTATTTTTCCACATATAATCTACTAAAGATATAATTGTTAAAGCAAGAGCTAAGTAGATAAATATTTGCTCTAATATTTCAATTATAGGATTATCAATATTTATTATTAGCATTACACACATAATTATTTGCACATTTGTTTTAATCTTGCCCCACCAAGATGCTGCTATTACAATCCCATTATTAGAGGCAACAAGCCTGAAACCACTTATAATAAATTCTCTAGCAATTATTACAATTACAATCCAAGATGGAATTCTGTTAAGCTCAACCAATGCAATAAGAGCACTAGACACCAGCAGTTTATCTGCAAGGGGATCCATAAACTTACCAAAATTAGTTATTAGATTGTTCTTTCTAGCCAAATATCCATCTAAGGCATCAGACAAGGCTGCTAGAATAAATATAGCTGCAGCTACGTACTGTCCATAAGGGATTTGTGGAACTAATAGAAAAATTAAAAATATAGGAATCATACATACTCTAAAAATAGTTATCTTGTTAGGCAAATTCATATTCAATACTCCATTTCACCAAAGTTACAAAACTTATGATTATATAATTGTACCGATTAAATCATAATTTTCTGCATTTGTTATTATTGCTGTAATTATTTCTCCAGATAATAATTCTTTATCTGAGTTTACAAAGATGTATCCATCTACTGAAGGAGCATCCATATAGGTTCTTCCAATATAAACCCCTTCTTCATCAGTAAGCTTACCTTCAATTAATACATCAATTTCGTTTCCAATTAAATCTTCATTCTTTTTAAATGCAATCTCTTGTTGAACTTGCATTATTTCTTTTTGTCTTCTCTTTTTTGTATTGCCATGAATCTGCGGCTTTAGCTTAGATGCAGGGGTATTGTCTTCTTTTATAGGGGATATCTTAACTCTAAACATATTTAT
>CAYOAJ010000076.1:0-808 GCA_964401895.1 uncultured Herbinix sp. | reverse complement strand
GTCTTCTTTAGAATAAGTAAATACTCCTAGCCTATCAAATTCCATGGACTTAACAAATTCCATAAGCTCCTTATGTTCATCTTCTGTCTCCGTTGGAAAACCTGAGATAAGAGTTGTTCGAAGAACAATATCAGGTATATTAGTTCTTAATTTATTAACTATATTAATAAGGTCGTTTTTATTTGTTCTTCTACCCATAAGTTTTAATATACGATCTGAGGCATGTTGTATAGGTATATCTAGATACTTACATATCTTTGGTTCATTCTTAATAAGCTCAATTAACTCATCCGTAATTTCTTCAGGATATGAATATAGGATACGAATCCAGTTTATACCTTCAATCTTACATAGCTCCTGTAAAAGCTTGACTAATGATTTTTCTTTATATAAGTCAATTCCATAAACTGTTGTCTCCTGGGCAACTAGTATAAGCTCCTTTACTCCTTGCTCTGCTAATAGCTTAGCCTCTTCTATCAAGATTTCCATAGGAACACTCCTATAGTCACCTCTTAATTGAGGGATTACACAATATGTACAGTGTTTATCACAGCCCTCTGCAATCTTCAAATAGGCATAATGAGTCCCAGTAGTTAGAATACGCTTTCCATCTACTAAAGGTAGCCTGTCTAATTCAAGAAAAATCGATGGATTCTTTCCTTCCATTACTTGCTTTATAACTTTATCAATCTCATTATAACTTGAGGTACCAATTAAAGCATCTACCTCTGGTATTTCTTTCATAATTTCATCTTTATATCTTTCCGCCAGACAACCAACTACAATTAAGGCCTTTACATTACCAAGT
>CAYOAJ010000075.1:0-8925 GCA_964401895.1 uncultured Herbinix sp. | reverse complement strand
CTTCCTTCTTAATTTTTTCACTAGACTGGTTTTTAGGTGTATAATCAGCTACTGCTGCCGCCTTAATTATAATATCTTGATCAATATAGTTATCCTTAACTGCTTCAAACATTTCTTTTGCAGAATCCACCTCTATAAGCTTAACAAATGATGGTGGTGTAATAGAGGTTTTCCCTGATACTAAGGTCACCTCTGCCCCTCTTTGCATACAATGCTTTGCAAGGGCATATCCCATGGTTCCAGTAGAATGATTGCTTATATACCTAACCGGATCAATCTTTTCTCTTGTAGGACCGGCAGTTACTAATACCTTCTTCCCTGCCATATCCTTTTCATGGGCTAGGTCTTTTAATATATATTCCAGCAAGGTCTCTGGAGATGGCATCTTACCTGCACCTATATCTCCACAGGCTAGATAACCACTGTCAGGACTTATTACTTCCATTCCGTATTCTTGAAGCTTTTTAACATTGTCTTGTACAATTGGATTGTAATACATATTAGTGTTCATAGACGGTGCCACAATCTTCTTACATGTGCAAGTAATTATAGTAGTTGTAAGCATATCATCAGCTATACCATTAGCCATCTTACCAATAACATTAGCAGTTGCTGGTGCAACTAGAACAAGATCAGCTTGTTTAGCTAAGGAAACATGTTCAACACTGAATTCAAAATTCCTATCGAAAGTATCAATTAAACATTTGTTTTCTGTAAGGGTTTCAAAAGTAATAGGATTAATAAAATTCTTTGCATTCTCCGTCATTATTACATGGACATTACAATTTAGTTTCTTTAGCATACTGGCCAGATTAGGAATCTTGTAGGCAGCTATGCCTCCAGTTACAGCCAGTATAACAGTTTTTCCTTTTAACATTTATTTAGCCTCCTACGCACTTTCGTTAACTTTATATAAGGCTCTACCTACTATAGTTACAATTAAGCCAGCTACAATAGCTTCTGGAACTCCTTGAGTCCCTATTACAGTAAAGATAATCTTGTAAAGTGCATCAACAGCAACTCCTCTAGCTAAAGCATAGGACTCACCAAATAAGAAATATATACCTGACATTACTAAAATCGTATTGGTAAGAGACCCCATAACCCCTGCTAGGGCAAACCCTATTGTTCTTGTCCTTACCTTGTTTCCAAAGCTTTTAATTATCCCCTTGTAAGAATAATAAGCAACTACACCAATTAAGATACGAGGAATAAAGCATACTATTAAGCTTCTAACACCCCCATTAACTCCACCTGCTGTATAAAATGGCGAAAATACAAATGAAGTAATGTTAGGATTGAAGGTGTTATTATACAAGGAAGTTAGACCAAAGACAAATCCTAGGGTTGCTCCTGCTTTAGGTCCCATAAATACTGCTCCAATAATTACTGGTATATGTATTATGGTAGCATTCATAAATCCTAAAGGGATATATCCAAGGTATGGTACAAATGCCATAATAAGGATAATCGCTGTTAAAAGAGCTAATTGAGCAAGTTTCTTAGTATTATTCTTTCTTTTCACACTGTTTTCCATTGTATCACCCTTCCTTTTTTATTTATAATATAGCTTACTAAATCTATTTGTTTTTATCAAGGCTTATATGTTTTCATTTTTCAAAGCGTCAACTATATTCTCTTCCCTTACCTTTCTCATAGAATACATCATACTAACAAATACAACTATAAAGACAGATAAAATGCTTATAATAATGCTTTTTACCGGCAGATAGAAAGAAGTTTCTACCCCTTGTTCAAAAGTTCTATAAATTAGATAAGTAACTAAAATAGATGCTGGTAGGCCATAAAGTAAGCCCTTTACTCCGTAGAAGACACACTCAAAGTTTAGCATTTTATTAAAACCTTTACTGGTCATACCAACAGACTTTAACATGGCAAATTCTCTTCTACGTAAGTTTATGTTAGTAGTAATTGTATTAAATACATTTGCAATAGTTATAAGGGACATTAGTATTATAAAACCATATGCAAATACATTTATTATTGTAATTACATTTCTTTTGTTATTGACTTCTTCATGAGTATTATATAATCTCCAGTCTTCATATTCTATCCCCGCTTCATCTAGTATCTTTTCAATTTCAGATTCAGAATCATTAGGACTATTTGAAGCAAAATACATAGTATAACCACCATAAAAGATATCACTTGTCTTATAATCTGTCTTATTAATAATATGATTTTTTATGGATTCTTCATCAAGAACAAGAATAAGTCTCCCTTCATAAGCAAATTTACTTACACCTAAGGGGCTGGTTTCTGCAAAGGCACCAACTTCTATAGGTATACTTATAGTATCTGTTTCCTCTGAATCACCATAATATATCTCTCTTTCTATAACAAAATTTCTTTCATTCTTATTCTTAAATATATTAGAATTTCTATATCGCCCTTCTTCATTATCGAAATAATGTTGTTTATCTATTATAATGCCTCTTGGTACATTAGACTTTTCAAATCTTTCTTTACTTACATCAATTTCTTTTAAAAATCTTGTAAATGATTCATGATCTATAGAATATAGCTCAACTTCAACTGGAACTTTATCTCCATAACTTTCACGCCAAGTCTCTGATATGCTTGAATAATAGGTCGACTCCACCTGGTCTTTTTCAATGAAAGTCATCCAATAATTAAACTTTACTTTAGATGTATCTGTAATAGTGTCTAAATCCATAATATCATTATAGACCTTATCATATTTACTAGCTAACTCACTCTCCCCATAAACGTCAAATTTCAAATCATAATTATCGATTTGAAATGCATTCTCCACAGAATCGGTTAAATACATAGAGACTGCTGAGGCGGAGATAAAGAGAAAAACAGATATAAAAAGAGAGAAAACAGTAGACCTATATTTCTTCTTATTACGTTTTAAATTCTTAAGTGCTAGATCTCCTTCTATACCAAATATCTTCCTAGTTAATTTGGACGTCTTAACATTTCTTGAAGTTAATTTCACATCTGGTGTTTGCCTTATAGAATCCAATGTTGATACCTTCTTTGACCGCCTGGCTGGGATGTAGGCCGATATTAAGATTGTAATTAGACTTAATATAATCGCCCCGATTATAGAAGGAACCGACACATGCAGGCTTAGTTCAACAGGAATATCTTCTCCTAACATACTTGCAAAATTATCTCTTAGAAGATATAGGGTTATTCCTATCCCTGTCGCACCCGAGATAATACCTATTGGAATTCCAATTATAGCAATAAATAAGGCTTCACTTAGTACTGAGTTCATCATTTGCTTTTTAGTGGCTCCAACACTTGACAAGAGGCCAAATTGCTTTGATCTTTCACTAATTGATATGGAAAATGAATTGTATATCAAAGCAATAGAGCCAATCATTATAAGTCCAGCAACAATTGCAATAAGTCCATTAAGTACAATGTTATAACCTGTTATCATGCTTACACCTTCATAAATAAGCACTTTATTGTTAAATTCTCAACTCTTAATATCTCCATTTCAATCCTCCTGTAATAAAATAAACAGGATAACCTGTTTATTTTGACAATCATCTTTTAATATTAATTACATTTTATCACTTTTACATGACTATACGGTGACTTTAATTATTACAATTTAGTCACATTGCTGGATTTCTAGTTACACAAGTCTCTAATGGTTTCCAGCCCTTTATCAAAAACACGGTCATATCCATTAATCTACTTTTTTAGAGCTTTTATTGAAAACAGTCTTTCTTCACCTTCTTCCTTAAGGCTACTATCATCACTGATTTCTTGATTTAATTGATTAATATTTAATTCTTGCTTTGTATTAGTGCTGAAGAACTGGGTCTTATTCTGTAAGACCGACTTAAACTAATTATGCTATGGAAGAGTTAGAATCAGGTGGAGGTACAAAATTTACAGGAAGCACTGTAGATTTAATTCATGAACTAATGGAGGAGTAAAATGCTATATCTATACAGGTTACATGTAGCGTTTTAACTTCATTCAATGGCTCCCACATAAGATCATTTTTACTATATTGATACTTAAATCCACACTTTTCCATAACCCTTTTGGATTGTACATTTCCATCAAAATACGCACTCCATAATCGTTTTATTCCCAAATCCTCAAATGCATATCTCATAAGCTCTCTTACTGCTTCTGCTATAAGTCCCTGTCCCCAAAATGGTAACCCTATCCAAAAACCAATTTCAGCTTCATCCTTAGCAATGGAAATATTACCTCTTTCCCCCATATGTATTCCAATACTACCAATAGCTTTATTATCCTCTTTCAAACACACAGCGTAGGTCTCTGGTGCTGACAGGACACTTCTTATCAACTCAAGACTATTTTCTACACTTGTGTGTACACGCCATCCTGCTTTTGGCCCTACCAAAGGATCTTTTGCGTATTTATATAAATTCTCCGCATCTTCATCCTCCCATGGGCGTAATATCAATCTTTCTGTTTTATGTATCATTTCTTTATTAACCCCCTATAATAATATCTTTACAAGAAAGTGTTAGTTCATGAACTTCTTGAAAGTTTTCACACCTGAAAAGTATGTGAACTTCATATCCATCTTCAATGATATACAATTCTTCATATATCCAATAAGAACCCCTAATAGTTTTTTCTTTTTTTATGATCTTTACATCTTGAAAAGTTATTTTATTATTACTTCTATGTCCAGGACACTCAATTAAATGAATTACTAAATCTCTAGAAAACTTACAATCAACCACCTGTCCATCATGAAATATTATGTTTTCTCGTAAATCCTTAGGAATTTTTTCTTCCTCCTGCACTCTACTATAATTAGCCAAAATTTCATTGACTTTTCTTTTATTTTTCTCACTTAAACTTCTGACCTGACTTAATACTTCCCTTGTACAATAACCAAGTGCGTAGAGTCTAATATCAGCTATTTGAGAAGATATTTCACGAGGTAGGCTATTAATTGCATCAGATTGCTTCCTTTTCTCTTCTTCGTAAAATAAACTCTTACATCTTTTTATATCAAATCTCTTTCTTGAAAAACCATATACTTCAATTATTCCCTGTGGAATATTATCAAAATACTTATATATTCTTTTTATAAATGATCTTTCTCTTTTCTTTCTTAACTTTTGATATAAGTCCTCGTCTTTCTGATATGCACCCTTATGTGCCCTCAATTCAAAATCAAGCCATGTATTTTGAGATAAGTTATACCATTCCTTAGTTAGATATCTCACTTTCTATCACTCCCCCATATCGGATAAGGCTTTTTCTATAATGAACATTTATTTTTTTAGAGCTTTTATTGAAATAAGTCTTTCTTCATCCATATCTCCATCAAAAATCACCCTAAATAAATATGTAGGTTGATAATAACCTTTTGAATCTAAGATGTAATCTAGCTCCACTCCTTGTACATCTATACTTTTTGGTTCTTCATATAAGAAGATATGATTTACTTTTCCTTCTTTCAACTTGTCAAATGCTTCTTGCTCAGATATAATGTCATACTCTTTATACTTTTCACACTGTATTAGATTGTTATTATAGTCTAACAGCTTACCACCTTTTGTGATCATGCATGAAATTATTCCATTTATAAAGCCTTCATTAGAGTCATTCATGTCAGCTGTAAATATATATCTTCCTTCACCTTCATTTTCAAAAGTTATTCCTTTTGGAAGAGTAATATTATAGTCTTCCAATATAGATTTTACCTGTTCTTCATTATAGCCTTCATAAAGCTCTACTTCCCTTTGACTATAATCAATAAACCATACAGTAGCTCCTTTATAATCAATCCAGACAGAATGATCTCCAGATACTGATTTATAGCTAGCAGTATCATCAAAGTATTTATTTTCTTTCTTATCTACTTCTGTGTTGAATTTCTTCAATATATCATTAGCAAGTTTCAAAGTTTCATCTTTTGTTGCAATGTTTGCTTTATATACATAAGCCTTTTCTTCCAAGTCAGACAGTGGAATATGGGATTCAAGATGAATATCAGACATATTGTATTTATAGATATAGTCAAAAGAAAGATTCCCCAATTCCTGTTTACTATATACCAAATATATGCTAGAGAATAATACTATGGTAATTATCAATGGGATTTGGAATACAAGAACCTTTCTACCCGTAATTGATGAATTTCTATTCCTTAGTTTCTCTACCACATAAAAGAGTAGTATATTAAGCCCATAACCTATCATTGTGCCTATTGTATTGCCAATAATATCATCTATTTCAAAAACGCCTCGGCTAGTATAATGCTGAATCAATTCAATCCCAAAAGTAAATAGGAAACCAAAAAGAAAAGTCCTCCATGCCTTTTTAAATCTACTTGATAAAATAGGTAGAAGAAAACCAATTGGTATAAACATTAGGATGTTTAGTATTATATTACGCCATAAGACTTTAGAGACGTTGTTCCAAGCCTCTTTATATGCACTAAAAGGATAAATGCTTGCATTTCCCTGATATGAACCTGTTCTTCCTAATGTGGCTCCAATAACCACAATTAAGTAGCACAAAAAAACAGCTAAAATTCCTAGTTTTCTAAATGATATCTGGCTTTTCCCTTTCATCAATTTCTTATAAACCATATAATATCCGATGAAAATAATTAGGGCTAGAAATGCTATAATTATTATTCCTACTTGTAGATACTCTTTTAATAAATTTATAATATTATCATAACTCATGTTGGATATCTCCTTTCTTACTAGTCTAATACCCTTTCTATATTGTCATCTGAAAAATCATACCAGGTAACTTCTTTCTTCTCACTTTGCTTATCAATAGCCGATATAAACTCCTCTTCTGTAGCAGATTCATAATTAACAAAATAAGAAATGACTTGATCACTGTTAGAGTCATAATCAGACTCACTATAAGCTATCTTATCCACTGTATAACCCTCATCTGTGAACTTTATCCTACCATAGCCATAATCTGCTGCTCCACTAGAGAATGAAAATGTTCCATCTTCTTTTAAGTCCATAAAAGATCCATAGGATAAAGTATAAGCAAAAACCTCTTTATCTTGTTGACGTAAAATCTCAAAGCCATAATAATCATTTTCGTTAACCTTAAGCCAAAGAACAAGCTCAGGTTTCATATCAAATAATCTTTTTTCATTATTCTCAAAAGTTAATTCTAATTTATAGTCATCTAATGGTTTAACATCAATAATTGCCAAATACATATAGACACCTCCTATTTTAGTGGCTATTACTATTTATTTGTAAATAAACTAAATTTCTTAACCAAAAAAACCTCCCCTATGAAAGTTTTCATTTCCAAGTTCCCTTGCCGTAAGTCTGAACATTACACAACCATCAGGACATACCACATCCTTGCTATATTCCCCATCTCCCCCTAGGTTAATCAAATCTCCACCACTTCTAACTGCCTCCATAATCGGGAACATAACCATCATTAATTTAGAACATATCCCTTGTCCATTCTTATTAACAGGACATCCATAGGTAGAGATATATTTATCCCCGATCTCCTCACCATTTCGGCAATACCTGTCTGTACTATCACTATTTAAAAAGCCCATTACCTCAATTTCAAATTCATATTCCTCATCATACCATTTCTTCATAATTCCCGACCTCCCTTTAAGTAAATACTACCATCACATTACATAATATACAAGAGTATATTTTCAAAAAAAAGCTATAGATGATTATATTATTCATCTATAGCTTTTTATCTAAGACAAAAGTTGTGTACTCCGCCTTATCAGTATATATAATTTTCAATCCAACCTTTTCAGCTATATATTCCATTGTCTTAGCTGTGTAAAATGATATATGACTCCAGTCTCTTATATAATGCCAATTTAAAAACTTGTCCTCATCCTTTTTATCATATTTATGAAAAAGTGTTTTTACTGCTAGAACGCCATCTTCTTTTAGCAAACTTTTAAAAAGTTCAAAGTATTCCATTGGGTCTTTTAGGTGTTCTACTACTTCTGTACTTGTTACTAAATCGTATTTCTTCCCCTTATATACTTTCTCAGGGGCATAGAACAAATCATATATATCAACCTTATAACCATGGTTACCCTCTAATATTTGAGCTAATACAGGGGATGGTCCACTTCCAAAATCAAGGGCTTCTTGCACATCTTGAACATATGGAAAGACAGCAGCATCTAAAAACTTATAGAAATATTCTACGTATCTAGGATCTTCAATTGAATTGTTATGGTTATTATATATTTTAAGCTCTTCTTCTTTTGATATTATAAAATTTTCTTCTTTTCTAATAAATTCACAGTTATTACAGAAATGATAATCTGCGATTTTAGGATGGTGAATTATACTGGTCTTGCCACCACATATAATGCAGCTATCAGTTATATCTTCTTTTAACATAAAACCTTCCTTTTCAGCTTTAATAATCTATCCCCTTTACATATCTCTTCTGATTGCTACTTCCCCTAAAATCAAGGTTAAGATCTTTTAAGTCTTCCACAAATTGTCCATCAGTAATCTCATCTATATATTCAAGCCAAGATTTTTTATCTTCTGGAATTTCTTCAAACTTATATCCTGTCCATAAAGAAACAGGTTTCTTTACTTCTTTTTTAATTCTCTGCAATAAATGAAGCAAATCATCATCTTGTTGAAGGGGTTCCCCGCCTAATATTGAGACCGCCCGTATATGGGGCTTTTGACATAACTGGATAAACTCATCTTCAATCTCTTTGTCCCACTCTTTTCCTCCATTAAAGCTCCAGGTTTCTTTATTGAAACAGCCTTTACAATGGAAGTTGCAACCTTGAACAAAAAGGGAAACTCTTATTCCCTTTCCATTGGCTATATCCATCTTTTTTATTCTTGCATACCTCATTATTATTCTTCCTTTACCAATAGAGTAGAGAAATAATAGCGAGTATTATTTCCCTCTCGTTGA
>CAYOAJ010000074.1:0-9037 GCA_964401895.1 uncultured Herbinix sp. | reverse complement strand
AATTAACCCCCTCTTCCTTGGCATGGTGAACTTCTTCAACCCTTGCTGGTAGTTCCTCTTCACTTCTTCTATATACTATATATACCTGAGCTCCTAACCTAAGAGCTGTTCTGGCTGCGTCCATGGCAACATTACCTCCACCTACTACAGCAACTTTTTTACCTGTATAAAGTGGTGTATCATAACTTTCATCAAAGGCTTGCATTAGATTACTTCTTGTAAGATATTCATTTGCAGAGAATACTCCATTAGCATTTTCTCCAGGTATACCCATAAAGCTTGGAAGTCCAGCTCCTGATCCAATGAATACCGCCTTTTTTCACTACAGTTTCTGTAGGAAGCCTAAATTCAGGAATTCCGTAAACTAATACTCCTCCTGGTTCATGAAGAGCTTCAAATATTGTAACATCATATCCAACCTTAGCAAGTTCCCCTGCACAAGTAATACCAGCAGGTCCTGAACCTATTACAGCAACCTTTTTATTCTTCTTAACAGCTGATGCTTCTGGAACTATGTCATTATCTCTGGCCCAATCTGCTACAAATCTCTCCAACTTACCTATAGCTACAGACTCACCTTTTATACCACGGATACATACTTCCTCACATTGTGATTCCTGTGGACATACTCTCCCGCATACAGCAGGTAGAGCTGAATATTTACTTATAATTTGAAATGCTTTCTCTATATCATTATTCTCAATTTCTTTTATAAATCCTGGAATATCAATTGAAACAGGACATCCATCTACACATCTAGGATTTTTACAGTGTATACAACGGGAGCTCTCTGCTTGTGCCTCCTCTAAATTGTATCCTAAACACACTTCATCAAAATTCTTTGCACGTATTTTAGGATCCTGTTCTCTTACTGGGACCTTCTTTAAAACATCTACTTCCATTCCGTCATATCCTCCGTTCTATTTATTTTCAAGTTGTTTACTAATTTTCATGACACTGGCATCCAGGATGATGATGGGTATCTCCTTCTTTTACCTTAAGCTGATTTTTACCCTCCTGGGTCTTATACATGGCAACACGTTGCATTGCCTCATCAAAATCAACCAAATGCCCATCAAACTCTGGCCCATCAACGCAAGCAAACTTTATCTCGTCACCTATGGTAAGTCTACATGCCCCGCACATTCCTGTTCCATCAACCATTATTGGATTCATACTGACTGTTGTGGGAATTCCTAGTTCCTTTGTAAGTATACAAGCATACTTCATCATAATCATGGGTCCAATAGCCACAACATTGTCATATTTCTTACCCTTATTCTCTATTAGATCTGTAATACAGTCATTAACATTACCGTGTAAACCATATGTACCATCATCTGTACTAATATATAGATTGTCTGCAACTTGTCTCATCTTATCTTCCAATATAACTAAATCTTTAGTCCTAGCACCAATAATACAATCCACATCATAACCTTGCTTTTTCATCCATTTAACTTGTGGATAAACAGGTGCCGCACCTACTCCACCAGCTGCAAATAATATCTTCTTTTTCTCAAGTTCTTCTCTTGGAGTGCTTATAAGTTCCGATGGCTGGCCTAATGGTCCTGTAAAGTCTTGAAAAGCATCACCAACTTCATATTCTGCCATTCTCTTGGTAGAGTAGCCTACTGCCTGAAAAACGATAGTTACTGTTTCCCCTTCTCGGTCATAATCACATATTGTCATAGGTATTCTCTCACCATATTCATCTAGTTTGATTATTACAAACTGCCCTGGTTTGCAATTTTTCGAAACCCTAGGAGCCTTTATATCCATAAGATATATAGTATCTGATAACGCTTCTTTTTTTACTATCTTGAAACCTTCATGTTGTACCATAAAATCTCCTCTCCAATGTGTAATATGTTTATTATTTAATTATAGAATAAAAGCTATAAAAAAGCTAGTAATTTAATGGAAATTATATCTGTCTTAATAGTATTTTTTCCTGCATAGGTTAATTTCTTAAGGACATAATAAGCTTATGGAAACTAAGAAAACATTTTTTAAAAACTTTATTATCTGTGGTCTTATTGGCTGGTGTATGGAATGCTTTTGGACGGGAATGTCTTCTATTTTTAGTAAAAGGGACAAAAAATTATCCTGCCATACTTCAATATGGATGTTTCTTATCTACGGACTAGCTGCTTGCTTTTATCCCATATGTAAAAAACTTTGTAATAAAAACATCCTGTGTAGAGGAGGTATCTATATAATATTAATATTTATTATAGAATATATAACAGGAATTACACTTAAAAAGTTTGATGCCTGCCCCTGGGACTATAGTAAGGCTAAGTTGAATTACAAAGGAGTTATTAGACTGGACTATGCACCTGCTTGGTTTATAGCTGGACTCCTCTTTGAGAAAATAATAAATGACGTTAATAAATAGGTAGCAGCTAAAGTATTTTAGCTGCTACCCTCTAGTTAAAAGTAGTCTCTTGTAGAAAACTCACCCTTGATCTTTACATAAATACTATAGACCGCCAGCTCCATTTCCTCCAGTTGTACCACCATTTGTTCCGTTTCCACCTGTTGTACCACCACCGGTTGTTCCATTTCCACCTGTTGTACCACCACCAGTTGTTCCATTTCCACCTGTTGTACCACCGCCGGTTGTTCCGCCACCAGTTCCACCATCTCGTTCTTGCCTAGTTCCATTGTTATTAGTATCATCAGCAGTACAAGCAGATAAAACTAAGCTACATATAAGGCATAATGCTACAGTTAAAGCTAGTTTTTTTTTCATAGATACTCCTCCTATAAAATTTAAAATTCTATTTACTAGCTTAGTATCTCACCATGGATTTTTTTTATGCACATTATCCCCCTAAAGTACTATTGACATCACTTTATTATGCTTGTATCATTTAAAATGTTATTGCGAATAACAACACCTGTCAAACGTTACCCCAATGTTTGACAATTGCATTAGTTAATAATGCTGATTCAAAAGGCGGATTTGACTTAGTTAAATCCGCTTTTTGATTTATTTGTTTTTTTAATCTCTTTCTATATATTCAAAAAAATCAAAGTCTGCTGCTAGACGATTGCCAGTGTGATCCTGACAGCAAAGGCCAACAAAAGCACCTGTAAATCTAGCTGGTTCTGTATACTCATCAGATAAAATACTAGCATCAAATACTGGGCCTATTTTCATCCATTCCTTCTCATCTTTGGAATAATAAAATTGTAATAAATGATAATCTACTTTAGCCCTTAAATAACACTTGTCCCATCCCTCAATAATTACACTTTCCTTCAATGGTTCATCAAAAACTGATGCATCACGCTTTAGTATTCTTAACACCTTACCATTACCTTCTTCATGGGTAATATGCAAATAATAAAAATTGTTAATATCGTAATAAAGCACTAATCCTGCCATCTGCTGAAAAGTTTCCGGCTCAAATTCAACAAGTGTAGTAGCTGTATACTTAAATGCTTGCTGCCTTCTTGCTACAAAACTCTGTTCAAATCTTGATCCAAGAGATTCCCTTCCCTTAAGCCTTAGATATCCTGGCCTTTCTTTTAGGGAAAGCGTATCCTCTCCAAGAGGAACCCTTAGACTTTGGAAGTTAATATTTAAGGTCTCACTCTCAAAGTCATCCCTCACTGGTTCTGGATCCCATGGACACTCCTCTAGGTCTGGAGCTTCCACTTCTAGATGGGGCTCATTGCCACCTCCCGCAAGATATAACCAATCGTCTTCTCTCCACTCCATCTTCTGAAGAGCTGATTCTCTTCCTAGAATACAGCGACCTCTATTAGGTAGTGGCCTTCCACATAGATGGGCCATATACCAGTCCCCATCTTGAGTTTTAACTAAACTTCCATGACCTGCCCTTTGCAGCTCTAGATTGGGATTATTCCAAGATGTTAATATAGGGTTATCTGGATGAACTTCATATGGTCCATCAATATTCCTTGACCGTGCCAAGGTAACTGCATGGGCAAATCTAGTTCCACCCTCTGCTGTAATCAAGTAATAGTAGCCATTTCTCTTATATAAGTGAGGCGCTTCCACAAGTCCTAGATCTGTTCCCTTAAATATATTCTTTACTGGACCAACAAGTTTTTCCTCTTCTACAGAGTACTCTTGTAATACAATTCCGGCAAACTGATTCTTGCCCTTTCTGTGATCCCACAACTGATTAAGAAACCATTTTCGTCCATCGTCATCATGAAATAAAGAAGGGTCAAAACCACTACAATTCATAAAAATAGGCTCGGACCATTCTCCTGTAATATCTGTAGTAGTAACCATATAATTATATAAGTCCCTTGCTCCACCATATGTCCACAACCTAACATTAGTGTATATAAGATAGAAGACTCCATTATCGTAACTTAGGCAGGGAGCCCATACGCCTTCAGATGGATTTGCTCCTCGTAAATCCAATTGGGATACCCTGTTTAGGGGTCTTGCTATTAACCTCCAATTGATTAGATCCCTAGAGTGGTGAATCTGAACACCTGGAAACCACTCAAATGTTGATGTAGCTATGTAATAATCATCCCCCACCCTAAGTATTGAGGGATCTGGATTAAATCCTTTTAGTATAGGGTTAATAATCTTCTTCATAAATTCATCTCCTTTAGCATAGATATAATATCCATCTTTAAAGTTTCTGCTTCCTGTAATAATTCAAGCTCCTCTAAGGTCTTTTTCATATCTGCTACATTAAATGCACAACCTTTAAGGGCTTCCGACATTTGTATAAATGGCTGGATCTCCAGGGCGTCTGTAAAAATAACAGCCTCCTTTATTATGCCTGAACTAACATAAAACTTCATCTCCACTTGTCCCCAAGTAAACCTTTTCTCTAGGCTATAATTAAAGTCCAATTTTCTACCAAATCTCCAGTCCCAAGAGGAAAACTTCTTAGTTCTTTCTCTCACCTCATCATCTGCCACCCCCTGCAGATCTAGTTGTAGGGGGTTAAGACCATACACTTGACCAAAGGCTATAATAAGTTCATCTATCATAGTTTGAATAGTCAAGTCTTTATTATAATCTTTAAGGTTACACACTCTGGAGCGAACAGATGCAACACCCTTTGAGGCAAGTTTCTTCTCTGATACATTTAGATATCTAGATAACTTATTAATGTCAACATCTATAAGAAGGGTTCCATGATGATAACAACGCTTTTCACCTACATAGAAAGCATTACCGGAAAACTTCTTTCCATCTACGGTTATATCATTTCTTCCATCCTTTTTCGCAGGTATTCCCAAGCTATTTACAGCCTTTAGGATAACATCCACTTGCTTATCTACATTATAATTTCCCTTAGCTACAAGAAAGGTAAAGTTTAGATTACCCAAATCATGATAAACTGCCCCACCACCTGATAATCTTCTTACTAGATGGCCATCTTCCTTCTCTAGTTTTGTAACATTACATTCCTTCCAAGGGTTTTGATTTCTTCCAATGACAACTGTATTTTCATTTTGCCAAAGATACAAGATACATTCCTTATCTCCAACATTATCAAGTAGGTACTCCTCAAGTGCTAGATTTTTATAAGGGTTAGTGTTTTTTGTAACTATATACTTTATGTTTTCTATCATTTTATACCTCTATTTTAAGCATTTAAATTGTTTTCGTAAATAGAAAAAGAAATATAAGCTTTTTCTATAATCTTTTTTATTTTTAGAAATTATGTTTTAAAATTGGTTCCCTAGCAGCTTTAACCTCATCTGGCCTGGATATTGGTGTTTTTCTTGGACTATCATGAAGGCTTTCTGGGTCTTTAATAGCTTGCTGGTAAATCTCCTTATAAATTGACGCAGCCTCTTCTATGCCTTCAACAGGTTCTGTTTCTGTTGGTTCTACCATAAGGGCTTCCTCTACTATAAGTGGAAAATACATTGTAGGGGGATGCATCTCATAATCTAGAAGGGCTTTTGCAAAATCTTGAGCTCTTACCTTCTTTTCTTTCTTTAATGTCTGCAAAGATATAACAAATTCATGCATCACACCTTTATCATAAGGTATGTCAAATGTATCTTTCAGAAGATGCATCATATAGTTAGCATTCAAAACTGCATTCTCAGATGCCTCTTTAAGGCCTTCATTACCTAAAGTTAATACATAAGTTAGGGCTTTTACCACTACTAGGAAATTACCATAAAAGGCTTTTACTCTTCCTATACTACCTTCTTCCATAGAAACATCTTTCAACTTATAATATCCATCTTCATAAACCACCCTAGGTGATGGTAGATATTTTTCTAATATTTCTTTACAACCTACTGGTCCACTTCCTGGTCCTCCGCCCCCATGGGGAGTAGAAAATGTCTTGTGGAGATTAAGATGTATCACGTCAAAGCCCATATCTCCTGGCTTAGCAATCCCCATAATAGCATTAAGGTTCGCCCCATCATAATAGTTCAGACCTCCAGCATCATGTATAATTCTTGTAATCTCTAATATCTCTTCCTCAAATAAACCAAGTGTATTAGGATTAGTCAGCATTAATCCAGCAGTGTCATCACCAACTACCTTCCTTAGTTCATCTGTATCTACAAGCCCATCCTCATTTGAAGGTACATTAACCACATCAAATCCTGCCATAACTGCAGTGGCTGGATTGGTTCCATGAGCTGAGTCTGGAATAATAATCTTCGTTCTCTTAAAGTCTTTTCTTTCCTGATGATAAGCCCATATTAATTTCATACCTGCATATTCCCCATGGGCTCCTGCTGCTGGCTGAAAACTCATATTATCCATTCCAGTTATTTGACAAAAATATTTTTCTGCTAGATGTAAAATCTCAAGACATCCTTGCACTGTATCTTCTGGCTGTAAAGGATGTATATTAGTAAAACCTTGCAGGCTTGCCATCTCTTCATTAATTTTAGGATTGTATTTCATTGTACAGGAACCTAAAGGATAGAATCCATCGTTAAGGCCAAATGTTCTTTTCATAAGCTGAGTGTAGTGCCTAGAAATCTCTGTCTCTGAAAGCTGAGGAAGATGCAACTTGCTTTCCCTTTTATATTTCTCACTAACATCTACCACAGGAACATCACATTCTGGTAGAAGATTGGATCCTCTTCCTTCACTGCCTTTTTCAAATATTAATTTCATATGGAATCCACCTCCTTAAGTAATTCCACCAATCGGTCTATTTCTTCTTTTGTATTCATCTCTGTAGCACACCAAAGTATCTGACCTTCATCTTCACCTGCTAATGGATATCCACCAAGAATTCCATGTTGCTGAAGATGTTTCATTACTTTATCCACATCCCCCTTGCGTGTGGTAACAAATTCGTGGAAGAAATCCCCCTTATAAACTAATTCATAACCATCTATCTTACATATTTCTTCTGCAAGGTAATGGGCTTTAGACATTGATAGTGTGGCAACTTGTTCTAAGCCCTTCTTACCCATTGCCCCAAGATAAACTGCTGCAGTCATGGCACATAGAGCCTGATTAGAACAAATATTACTGGTAGCTCTTTCCCTTCTAATATGTTGCTCCCTAGCCTGTAAAGTTAAAACAAATGCCCTCTCCCCTTTAGAGTCAACGGTCTGTCCAACAATCCTACCAGGAAGTTGCCGCATTAACTTATCAGTAGTAGCCATAAATCCAAGATATGGCCCTCCAAATGCCAGAGGCATACCTAGGGGCTGGCCTTCACCAACTGCTATATCTGCACCGTATTCCCCAGGGCTTTTTATAATTCCCAGTGCAATTGGATTAGATGAAATAATATATTTTGCTTTGGCATTAGATACTATGTCCCCTATTTCATCAGCATCTTCTAACTGCCCATAATAATTTGGATGTTGAATTAATACACAGGCGGCTTCATCATTAACATTTTCCTTTAAAGCCTCTATATCTGTTTTTCCATCTTTGGACGGTACTATTATAATTTCAATTCCTCTACCTGATAAGTAAGTTCTGATGGTCTCAATTGTTTGTGGATTAACTGTTTCAGAAACAAGAACACTTTTCTTCTTCCGACTGATAGACATTAAAACCGCTTCTGCTGCAGCTGTTGCTCCATCATATACTGAGGCATTCGATACATCCATCCCCGTAAGCTGGCATATCATAGTTTGGTACTCGAATATAGATTGTAATATACCTTGACTTATTTCCGCTTGATATGGTGTATAGGCAGTAACAAACTCTTCTTTGGATGTAACCTGCTTTACAATGGCTGGTATATAATGATTATAGGCACCCCCACCTCTGAAAATGGATTTAAAGACCTTATTCTTCTCAGCTATACTGCTTATCTTGTTTTTAACTTCCATCTCTGAGATACCATCTGGAATATCTAAAGAACCTTCAAGTTTTACTTCATCAGGTATAACTCTATATAATTCATCCATACCTGTCATTCCCATAGCATCAAGCATTTCTTCTTGCTGCCTTTTTGAATTGGCTATATAACTTCCCATTTATACCTCCTCACTTTCCTACAATGCTATTAAAAAGACCAACAAAACCCTAGGAAATCCTAAAGTATTTATTGGTCCTTATCACATTTATTCTTCTGTTAACTTTTTATATTCTTCTTCTGTTAAAAACTCTGGTATATCACTAATATCTTCTATCTCTACAAGCCAGGCCTCATATGCATTAGTATTAATAAATTCAGGCTGATCCAATAACTCTTCATTAACAGCACTTATTACACCAGTTACTGGTGAGAAAATGTCGGATACTGCCTTAACAGATTCCACATCGGCAATAACATCTCCTTCTTCTACCTCGTCACCCTCTTCTGGTAAATTAACAAATACAATATCACCTAGTTCGCTTTGGGCATAATCTGAGATCCCCATCCTTATTGTTGTTTCGTCTACATACTGTACCCACTCATGGGAATCTAAAAAGAAAAATTCTTTCTTATCCATAATTCTATCCTCCTGTTTTATTATCTTTTATATTGTTCATATTATGTTTTATTAATTTATTTTGCTCTTTTATAAAATGGAAGATTAACTAAAGTTGCCTTAACTCTTCTTCCCCTTATCTCCACTTCAACTTCCCCATTAG
>CAYOAJ010000073.1:0-9074 GCA_964401895.1 uncultured Herbinix sp. | reverse complement strand
TTATTTGTCCCCCTTTTTGGCTTTGGCCTCTTTTAATATTTCATATATAGGATATTTTATATCAAAGTCATCTCCCTCAACAATTACCTGAACAGCTTTCTTTGTATCTGCATTAATTATAAAGGGAGCTTTCAAGTTCACAGACATCTCCTTGACATCTTCTGGCACTGTAAGGGATACCAATACCACAATATTTTCTTCCGTAAGAGTTCCTATTTCTTTCAATAATTCATCCTCTACCTCTGGATTATAACCTTCCTTCACCAGAAACGGACTTAATACTGGTATTGCAAAACCTCCTTCATCTATACTTTGTAGCCAAGTAATAAAGGGGGCGTCTCCATCCTCATTATCATATAGAAGCGTATAATCCTTTAAATTCTCAAACCCTAATATTCCATCTGGAAAATGTATTATTTTGCTTTCATCTAAGTCTATTTCCCCAAAATGTTTAGTTTTTACTAGCAAATCTATCCCATCCCTTCTTCTTATTATTTATTCAAAAGCTTTATCTTAAGAAATCTAATAACGTATTCTGTACTATCCTTGAGGCTGCAGAAAGAGAAGCATTGTATATAACCTGAGATGCATTAAATCTAACAATTGTATCTACCAGATCTGCATCTTCATTAATTGATAATAGTTCTTCCATATCTGTCTTCTGGCTTCCTAACCTATTTTCCGTTAGTTGAAGACGAACATATCTGCTTCCTAGGTCTGCAACTGCTGCATTTACCTTATCCTGCTCACTATGAGTCATTGCGATACCTTTTGAGAAAGCCTTTTGCATAACTTCCTTCTTTAGTGACAATTCCGTCTCAAATTGCCCTAACATTTTCTCATAACGTTCCCTAACATCCTCTGCTAGTTCTGTATTCTCTAGTCTACTTTCAACTATTTTTATATTTTCTTCGATTCTAGTCACATCATCTACGCTTGCATAAATATCTTCTATGACCCTACTAATTTTATGTGATATAGCGTCAGAGGCTTGTGTATTAACAGTAAGCATCTGATTGTAGTTAATCTCGTATTGAATCTCTTGATTAGCTTTCGTATATACAAGCTTACTGTCCTCTTGGTCTTCTTCAGGTAATGATATATCCTTGGTAATACAATCAAAATAATGCTCAGGTCTTAGGTCTCCACTTGTAAAATTAGTCTTTGAATAAGTAATCTGGATATCATCAGCTTTACGAAACTTATTATATGCTTCTTCCCCTATAATAATTTCTCCTGTATCATGTATGAAATTAACTTCTTCACCAGCAGGTGTATAAGCATCCCCATCCACGCTAGAGACTGCATTTAATGCTATTGAACCTTCTTCTAATGTGCCATCTGGTCCATAGAAACTATAAGTAATTTCTCCTGGTACTTCAGTAGAATCCAACTGTCCATATGATAGCTGAATTCTATAAACATTTTTTAACTCAGCTGATTTATCAAACTCTATATCATCAACATCAAAATCATCAAGTTCATAACCTCCAACAACTTGAAGCCTTTGCTCTATATCTTTAGAAGTAAAGTTTTCTGTTATTTCATATTGAATATTATTACTGGCCTCTCTAAATGCTAGAGGAGTATCTGTCTTAAATCCTGTAAATACATATCGGCCAGCAAAGTTTGCATTAGCCTCCTGATGAATCTGCTCCTTCATCTCTTCTAGATTTTGAACAATAATGGCCCTATCATTAGCAGTTAGGGTATCTGAACTTCCCTGTACACAATATGTATTAATCTGCCTAAGAACATCATTCACAGTAGAAAGAGCACTTTCTGTAAGGTCCATCCAAGACATTGCATCCGGTATATTCTTATTATAATATTGTTCTATCTCTGATAGGTTTGTCCTAAGCTTAAGAGCCCTAACTGTTACAATTGGATCATCAGATGGTCTTTGTATCTTCTTACCTGTAGAATACTGCTGCTCCAAGTCACTCATCTTGTATTTATTTCTATTAATATTACTAAGCATATTGTTAGTCATCATTCTGTTAGTTATTCTCATTGATACTCACCTCGCTCCTTCCTATACAAATTAAACACCCATGTAATTAATCAATCTATCGTAAATCTCGTCCATTACAGATATAACCTTTGCTGATAAATTATAAGCATTCTGAAATCTTACTAAGCTCATTGCCTCTTCATCTATATCCACACCAGATATGGACAGCCTCTGATTTGTAATAGCCTTAAGTATGTTATCTTGGCCTTCAGCAAAGTTATTAGCTTTCTTAGTGTCAATCCCTATCTCCGCAACTAAAGTGTTCATAAAGCTACCTGGTTGCCCTCTATCAAATGCTGACTTATCTGTCTTTAATCCTAATAAGGCATCTACCACATCATTTTCTTCAATCCCATCTATGACATTGCTTCCAGTTGCAATCTTAGTCCAGTCACTCATAAGCTCATCACTTACTGTGAAATTTTCAGCTGTCATAAGATAATAGGAATCAAAGCCTTCCGTGTCTTCACCTATTCCAAAGGTATAGTTTTCTCCACTAACCTTGTCCCTACCGTTGAAAAAATCAATAGCTGGATTACCATTAAGATCAACACCTGAGCGATGGATGTCATTAAATGATTTAGAAAATGTTCTAATAAATTGATTCATTTGCCCCATGTAATAGGGAATCCCTTTATAATTTATAGCCTTTCCAATTGAGGCTTGGGCTCCCATAGCATCAACCACAAGTGATTTTTCTAATTTAAACTTATATTCAAACTCACCATCATTCTCAGTTAGCTCAAATTCTGTATAAACATATTCCCTATTGCTTATTGTAAGTATACCTGTTTGAGGAATATTCAGCTTTTCTACTTCATTAATATTAGCTTCAGATAAGGTAACAAAAGTCCCTTCTGCAGTCTCTTCCGTCAAGCTAATTGTTCCACTAAGATTATAATTATTGTTACCATCCCTTACTTCATAAAGCGCCTGCAAGGCTCCCCCTAAAGAAGGACTTCCTAGATCAAATCTCTGTCCATTGGCCCAAGCAATATCATATAAGCCATCAACATCATTTTGATTTAATTTCTCTGCTCTTGGTATAAGATGTAGACTGTTATATTCTCCACTATCTACCAAAGTCTGATTATCTATCTTAACAACATAGCTAGTTACACCTATGCCGTCCCCTACTACCCTTTCTGTTACTGACACATTAACTATCTGGGACAATTCATCTACCAATAAGGCCCTCTGGTCTCTTAGATCATTGGCACTTCCTCCCTTAACCTCCAAAGTATTAATCTGCCTAGTCAAGGCTGAAAGCTGCTGGGCAATAGAATTAGTCTTATCCACCATATTCTTAATCTCAAAATTACACTCTTCTTGAGAGTCTTTTAAGTTAGTTGATAAGGAATTAAAATGCTCTGTAAGGCTTTTTGCAAAGTTAGCAACCTGGCTACGAACCGCCTCACTAGCCGGATCTTTTACCAACTCATGTATACTGTCAAACATAGAGTCAAATGTTTCTGAAAACCCTTCTAGCTTAATCTCATTAAAATAATTCTCTATCTCTGCCATATAATGATTTTTATATGAGTACTCTCCATAGAGGGTATTGTTATTTCTATATTTTATATCATAATATTCATCTCTTAGTTGGTAGACATCTGATATTACAACACCAGTCCCTGCCATTCCATAGGAGCTATTAACCCTTAAGGCATTGCCTGCCTTCTGATTAATGACCTGCCTTGAATAACCCTCAGTTTCAGTATTGGCTATATTGTGGGCTGTTGTATCCAGCGCCGCTTTATATGCATATAATCCTGTCTTACCTATATTCAATCCGAAAAATGTTGACATATCTTCCCCCCTTGTCTTACATATTCAAAATAATATGTTCTAGCATCTCACTTACCACATTGACATACCGGGCTGCTGCATTATAAGCATGTTGGTATTTTATAAGATTAGTAAGCTCGTCGTCAGAAGAAACCCCTGTTACTTCTAATCTTTTATTGTCTATGCTTCCTACCATTGATTCCTGATTACTACTAATAACCCTTAATTTTTCACCACGATTAGCAATCTCAGATATAAAGGAATTATAATAATCATTAAAATTACTTCTTGTTAAAGTATTAGGGGACAAGGTGGCAAATGGCTCCTGCCATTTCAATAATATCTCCCTTGCTGTTTCCATGTCATAATCCCCTGTGCCTGTATTGCTAGATAGGGGAAGCAATGAATAATTCTGCATAACCCTCTGGTTAACTTCTATTTCTCCGATTGTAAATAAAGAATAATTATCAGCAGGGTCCTCACCGTTATAAACTCTTGCCCTTATTGTCTCTTCTAGTCCATCCTCATTAATAATCACTATTTCCTGAATGTCACTGTACCTATCCATGGATTTTCTATTGAATAAAGCTTCTCCAGCAGTATTGTTAGAGTCCATCCCTACTGGGGCATTGTCTTCATCAAGTATCCATGCCTTAGTACCATCTAGCAAAGCAACTTCCTTATTAGGGGCAAAAATATCATTGATAGTGGTAACAAGCCCATGAATAAGTTGGTCAAACTGTGCCTGGACAGTCATAACAAGAGAAGAATCAATCTTGTTATTATAGTCTAGGACATCCATATTAAATGATGATTCACTTTCATAATTCTCCCTTACAGGAATATCAGTATATCTTCCCTGCCTATGACCTCTTGCAAGTAGTAGGCCTTTAAGGCCTCCAACATCATTATTGTTTTGGCTTGATGTCTCCCTATCAAAATTAAAGACATCCATATTCCCATGGGCAGTCCATACTGGCTTTAGCATGTCTGTGTCTTCATTAACTTTAATAGTATCTATATAATAAACCATATCCTGAGTTACAAATGGAACTCCCTCCACTGCAACATCTATAACCCCTTGTGGGTCTTCTTTATATCTAATATCAACCATTTGTGAAAGCTCATCTAAGAGAAGGTTCCTTTGATCCCTTAGATCATTAGCCTTCTCTATACCAGTGCTTTCATAATGCCTGATTCTTATATTCAATGTTTTTATCTCATCACCAATATCGTTAATTCTCTGAACTTGATTTAAGATTTGTGTATTCAAATTAATCTGATAATCATTTAACTGTTTGGATATATTTTCAGATCTTTCAATAAATGTAACGGATGTCTGTATTAAGGCAGACCTAGCAACTATATTGTCTGGCTCATTAACCAGCTCCTGAAAGGAAACCCATAGGTCATTCAAACTCTTCTGAAAAGAAACCCCTTCTAGCTCTCCAAAAAGCCCTTCTACTTCTTGTATGGCCTTATATTGGGAACCATAAAAAGCCTGCCTGCCATTTTCCTGACGGTAAGCTTGATCTAAAAAGCCATCTCTAACTTGTTTTAAACTTGCAAACTCCGCTCCTAATCCTGTTTGCATTGGGGAAATATAAGATTGACCCCATTTTATATAACCGGAATCTGTCAAGACTGCCTTCTGACGAACATAACCTTTTGTTTCTACATTGGCTAGGTTATGAGCTGTTACATTTAGAGCTGATTGGCTTGTATTTAATCCAGACACTCCTGTATGGAAACTACCTAATAAACTCATATAATCTCCTCATCTCTACTGCTTTGCATCAAACATCCCTGTGGACATAGGATTATTGTCACCTGAATTTGTACCCTTATTATAAGTGCTACTTCCTTGAGAGGCTCTTGTACTTTGTATAAAATTCATATTGAACTCTAACATATCAAGGGATTGCTGAATCAATCCTTTGTTCCTATTATTTACCTCTACTAATTTCTCAATAGTATCTGTTAGCCTATCATGTAGCACAGCTAAAGCCTTTTGTTCCTTAGGCTGTCTTTCTAGAAGGTCAACAAGTTTTCTTAGATTAAGGTCCTTGCCCTTACTTCCAAGCACAATCTCTATATTATTCATTGTCTCTTGTCTTTTCTTCTCTAGAATATTAAGTTCCCCTATTATTTGGTGTTCCTTCTCCGTAATTTCTTGAAGACTTGTAATATCATTTTCTACAATTACAAGTGTCTTTTCTTCCGAAATCGGTATCAATTCTTCATAAACTCCCTGCTCTTTCTCAAGAACATCAATTAATTCTTCGATTAAACTTGCCACAAAACAAGACCCCTTCCTTCTTTTAGCTTTTGGCTATACTGCAAGACTTATATCTTCTGATCAAAATAGCTATCAAGTAAGTTATCTGCTACTTCCTCCATAGAAACGTTATAGGTACCTGTTTCTATCCGCCTTTTAATATCATTAACCCTGTCTTCTCTAATATCTAGTGCATCCTTAACTGCCTTCTTAGCAACATGAATAGCCTGACCCATCTCTGATATCTCCAACTTATCATTAGGGCTACTTTCCTTAGCCTTAGAAGGACTTGCCACCTTACTAGTATTATACATCTGACTAATTTTGTTATAAGCATCTATTCTCATACTTTCACCCCTTTAATTTATTACTAATGTCTTATTCCTTATCTTATTTATCGGCTATTTTGTAATTAACATTATAGCAAAAGAAAAAAAGTCATATCCACTCTCTTAAAATTGGATATGACTTTTGAATTTATCTATCTTTATTCTATTTGATCTAAAACAACCTTTATTGCTTCCTGCAACTGATTGTCATCTTCCGGATCTATTTCAATTTGCCTTCGCAACTCTTCATCTAGCTCAACCTCAACATCTGGAACAATCCCTTTCCCATGTATATCTTGCCCTTTTGGGGTAAAATATTTTGATACTGTAAGCTTTATTGCTGTTCCATCCTGTAAAGGTATAACCTTTTGTACAATTCCCTTACCATAACTTGTTGTTCCTACTACTGTTGCCCTTTCATAATCTTGAAGAGCTCCTGCAAATATCTCTGAAGCACTGGCGCTATTACCATTAATTAGAACGGCAATAGGAATATCTAGTTCATCTGGTTTTTCCGCTCTTTCCTCTAATCTATTGTCATACTTATCTTCTGTATATACTATAAGTCCCTCCGGCAACAGACGTTCTAATATACCAACTACTGAACTTAATAATCCACCTGGATTGTTGCGAACATCAACAACCAAACCTTCCATTCCTAGCTTTAGAAGTTCATTTACTGCATCTTTAAACTGAGTAATAGTAATCTCATCAAATTCCGATATTTCAATATAACCTATATTGTTATCTAACATCTTATGCTCAATTGTGGGAACATTGATCTCTTGACGAACTATAGTGAAATCTAAAGGTTCATCTTCCCCTTCTCTTATAATAGAAATTTCAACTGGAGTTCCTGCTTCTCCCTTCATCTTGCTAACTACTTCTTGAATATCAGACCCAGTTACTTCTTCTCCTTCTACCTTATAGATAATATCTCCTGGAAGAAGTCCAGCTTCATGGGCAGGCCCACCCTTAAAAGGCTTAACAATACTTAAGATTCCGGTAGTCATATCCTGGCTTACCGTTGAACCTATACCATGATATACCCCAGTTGAACTCTCTATCAATAAGGCATACTCTTCTTCATTATAATAAGCTGCATATGGATCACCTAAGCTAGCCATAAAGCCCTTATATATACCATCCGCATATACATCTTCATCTACTTCTTCTAAGTAAAGAGTATCTACTATTCCCTCAAGAAGAGATAACTTGTTAACAACCTTATTAACCTCTTCTTCCTTGCTAAACTTACCTTCATTATCAATAACTTCTTCCTTGACAAATCTATTTGATAGTCCATTGTCTGTCATTATAAAGACTGCACCAATAACCCCAAACAAGAGTAATGCCCCAAGCAATCCAGTCAAAATACCATTTACAAAATTCTTTTTCATTTATTTCCTCCTGCCTTAGGTTAACAAATTCACACTCTATAATATTATGCTTAGATTCAATTTTAAAGAACCACACCTAAAAGGCAATCCTCTTTTAATAATCTAGTTGCTCCATGTATTTCATGTATTTCACTACCATTAAAGCTATTTTAAATGTAATAGCATCTTCAAAAACTCTTATATCTAGGTTGGTAGTTTTCTCTAATTTATCCAAACGATAAACTAATGTGTTTCTATGGATATAAAGTTGCCTTGAGGTTTCGGAAACATTAAGACTATTTTCAAAGAATTTATTGATTGTATTAAGTATCTCTTCATCAAAATCTTCTGGAGAGTTATCACCAAATATCTCTTTGATAAACATCTTACAAAGGGGCATAGGCAACTGATATATAAGCCTTCCTATACCAAGCTTATTATATGCAACAATATTTCTTTCACTATAGAAAATCTTACCTACATCCATAGCCATCTTTGCTTCTTTATAAGACCTAGATACATCCTTAATCTCATCAACTATAGTTCCATAAGATATATTAACCTTTGTCATCGCTTCTGAATTCAACATATCAAGAAGAACTTTAGCAACTTTATCAAGATCTCCATAATGCTCATTAGGCTTAACTTCCTTAATAAGAATTATATTCTTCTCATCAACTGCAGTAATAAAATCCTTTGTCTTGGTAGAGAAAAGGCTTCTTACAGTTTCTAAAGCATTATTATCTTTTTCGTGTTTTGTTTCAATAATATAGACAACTCTCTTTGCATCTGTTTCTATACGAAGTTTTTTTGCCCTATTATATATATCCACTAAAAGCAAGTTGTCAAGCAATAGATTCTTAAAGAAATTATCCTTGTCATACCTTTCCTTATATGCAACCAATAAACTTTGAATCTGGAAAGCAGCTATCTTACCTATCATGAAAACATCTTCACTATCACCTTTAGCTAAAACTACATATTCTAGTTGGTTTTCGTCAAAGACTTTAAAAAACTGATAACCCTGCATAGCCTGACTTTCTGCTGGAGAATCCACAAATGAAAGAATGGCACTCTCATATTCCTCGGCATTATTAATAGTTGAAGCTAAAACATTGGCTTCTGTGTCTAGTATACATATATCAGTTCTCGTTATGCTCTTTAATCCATCAATTGTACTTTGTAAAATCTGATTCGAGATCATTTCTTCACTCCTTATTTATTATTTATATATTATTTAATCTTAATTTTATCACTTAATTAGTTAAAAGTAAACCAAATTCACA
>CAYOAJ010000072.1:0-9157 GCA_964401895.1 uncultured Herbinix sp. | reverse complement strand
CATCATCGTCGTCATCATCGTCATCGTCTTCTCTATCTTTGTTTTTATCTTGGGGCTTATCTTTATCTTTGTCTCTGTCTTTCCATTTGTCGTCGTCATCGTCGTCATCGTCGCCATCATCGTCTTTGTCATAATTTTCATCATCATAATCGTCATCGTTATCGTCATCATAATCATCATCAATGTCAATTTCATAGAAAAGAACCTGACCTGTTATAGCGTCTATTTCATATTCATATTCTCCATCTTTAGTATCAAACTCTACTTCATAAATCAACCTGCCATCATCATAATCCAGATCAACCTCAACATTTTTAACTAAAGCGGAATCAATACCAGCATGGTTTAAAGCTGCCTTTAGTGCATTTTCTATACCAATATAGGCTTTGTCACTGGCTTTTCCTGTTGTTGAAACATCTTCTAGTTGAAACTCATGAGAATCTATTAAAACATTTAGCTGGTTAATAGATAGTTTTGCTAACTCTTCAAATCTATATCTTGGATCCTTTTCAACAAGTTGGTCTACAAGTTGGGCTTTACCAATGGAGATTTTGTTTTCATCTGCAAGAGTTTTTATCCTATCATCATCTGCTACTGGTTGACTTAGGATAGCTCCATTTATTGAATTGGCACTAAGAATGCTGTCAACCTCATCCACAAGTTTCGCCTGTAGGCTAGCTCCTTTGTCCTTATCCTTATTTTCAACAGTAATAAGAATAGAGTTATCTATTTCGTCAATATATCCATTTCTCAACATAGAACCAATAAGTGCATTTATAGCCATCTCAAGATCACTATTTTTAAAATTCATCTCTCCTATAACTATTTCCCCTTCTTTGTTTAGGGGTTCTACATCAAGAACTCTTTCATTCTTGTTGACTTTCATTAGTAAGCTGGGGTTTATGTCAAATGATATAATAGAGTCAACCGTTCTTGCCCTATATATATTTCGGCCACCCAGGCCAACTACTAGTAAAACCATGGCTGCCGCTACCAATGATAGTCCCTTAATCCAACCACTATTTATTCTTTTCTTCCTTATAGTATTCTTTTCACTAATCTTCTTCTCGCTCATTTGTATCACATGTCCTTCCTGTTCTTCACAAGCAGAGAGAATAGAATCAAGTACATCAGGAACACTATGGTCCACAGCTGTTTTTATCATTTTGTTAATATCTTTTTCCTTCATTCTATTTACCCTCCGTTAAAAGAACTCTTAATTTTTTTAGTGCTCTGTGATATTTTGAAAGAACAGTAGAAAGTGGAAGGGAAAGAAACTCTGCTATCTCCCTATGTTTAAATCCCGAAACCGCATGAAGCATAATAATCTGCCGCTCATCATCCTTTAGCTTGTCCATACATGCTGTTAGTACAATTCTATCTTCTGGACTTGCAGCTGGGATGTTATCAAATGCCCCTTCCCAGTCCTCCTCAGGCATGTCTAGGGTTTTCTTGCGGTCCCGTAGTTTCATATAAGAGAGATTCCTTGTAATCGTCAGTATCCACGCAAGGGGTTTTCCTTGACTCTTGTATCCAGAAGCCGACGAATAAATTCGCAGATAAGTATCATGCAATACATCCTCCGCATCCTCTGTGTTCTTCAAAATAGAAAGGGCAAAAGCATATACCGATGAACTTGTAGCCTTATATAAGTGAGCTAGTGCATCCTTATCATGAACTACAATTCTCTCGATATACGTATCCAATTTATCTGCATCTAGCTTATTATCTTCAGGTGAAAATGGTTTCATCTTTTTGCTCCTTCTAATATGTTAATGCACGAGAGGGGTGTTTTATTGCATCAAATTCAAAATTCTTTTGAATATTATTTATTTTCATAAACTTCCCTCTTTAACAAACCAACAAAAGGAAGATTTCTATATTTTTCGGCGTAATCAATACCATATCCTATAATGAATTCATCTGGAACTTCAAATCCCTTATAATCTATATTAATCTCTTTTTCTCTTCTTGCAGGTTTATCTAAAAGGGTACAGATTTTTAAAGTTTTTGGATTACGACTTAATAGGTTTTGCTTTAAATAAGATAAAGTTAGTCCTGTATCTATAATATCTTCTACAATAATAATATTTTTCTCATCAATATTGTCCTCTAAGTCTTTTATAATACGAACTACTCCACTGGTTTCAGCCGAATTACCATAACTTGAAACCACCATATAATCAATATAAACAGGTAAGCTGATTTGTCTAATTAAATCCGACATAAACACACTAGCACCTTTTAGGATTCCAACAAGCATGATCTCCTCACCGGCAAAATCTTCTGAAATCTCTTGTCCTATTTCCTTTATCCTTTTTGCTAATTTATCCTCATCTATTAAAATGCTTTCTATGTCTTCTAACATGATTAACCCCTTTCTAACATTGTCTATGTATTATGTATATTATATCAAAGCTTATAAACTGTTACAAGCTACAAGAACTGGGACAGGGGGTCAGGTCCCAGAAAAGCCCTATGTCCCAACTGCTTCTTGTTCAAGTTTACAATTATGCTCTAGCATAAATTTAAGCACATCATGATAATCTTTTGTCTTCTCCTTCCTAAGTAACAATTCTATCCGCTTACGATCATTTAAGGTTAGCTTTTTCCATGCCTTTTTATGCCTTATAAGTGTCTCTATATCCATTTTAAATAACCTGAAAGGTATTTGACTTTTTTCAAGCAGATGTTCATATATATAGAAACCACCTGCATCTATATCTCCAAAATGCAAAAATTCTTTATCTGGATTATCTGCGTATATTTGTTTTAGAAAGTTTCTCTTTATACTATTGTGGTATCCTCCAAGGTATATTACAAAAGAGTTAGATCTGTCAAATGAATGAAAGCTTGTAAGATTCTCAACAGTTACTATCTGGCCACCAGTTACTTTCACCTGTGTAATTTGCTCTATAGATATACTTGAAAATCCTATATCTCCATCTATCTTGGATAAATCTATAAACTGCTCTCCTATTTTTATAATTGCTTCACCTTTTATGGATACATTGGTAGGGGTCCTAACGATTCCATACTCTTCTAGGGCACCTTCTTTGCTAGCAGCCTCGCCATATTCATATAAGAATGAACGAATTTGCCCCTCCATTAACTCTAGCTTCTTGGAGTCTCCAAATATGCTAACAGAAAAATCTCGAATAAATTGTTCTTTATCATTCTTTAACACTTTGTAAATAGCTTGCAATTTTTCTTCATAATTATTAATGTCACCGTCAAAATAAGCGACCTGTTTATTTTGTTTTATACAGGCTTCTTGCTCCTCAATATAGTTATTAAAAATCTCAAGAATTTCTTTTTCATTTATTAAAGACCTGATCTTTTCCCATACCTTTTTTAGCTGTAAATGAATATCTTTTTTGGGGGTCCTATTGCATATCTTATATCCCTTATCTAACTCTTCTAGGTTTAGTGTTATCTTGTCTATCACCCCATTGGCCTTTCGACGTACACTAACAATATTCTTAATCTCAAGTTCCCTTACAGCCTCATTTATTCTATCAAACGCCTCAAATTGAGAGTCATCAACATAAGCGGGAAAAACTTTCTCAGGCCTTATAGAGAATTTTTGTATAACTTTATTATCACCTTGAAATGTTTTACTTCTCTCATATTTGTCTATAAGTTTATTTAATAAAAGTGTTTGCTCTTTTCTCATAGCCACTTCTCCCTACATCTGATATTCTTCAATAATGCTATTGGTTCCAAATCGAATAGCAGTAAGTATTGTGTCTACTTTTTCACCTATAACCTCTAACTTGGCAGGAGGTGTTGCCATTATAACTTGTAGATCAAGTGTGTTAAAGAAATCCATCATAGATGTAATTCTTTCGTCATCCATTTTATCAAAGGCTTCATCCAAAAGCATAATCCTTACACTATTGCCTAGTCGGTATAATTGAGAAAATGAAGCAGCTATAGCAACATAATAGGGTACCTGTGTTTCACTTCCACTTTTCTCTCCGTAAATAACTGAAAATTTCTGCACAGTTCCGTTTTTCTTGTGAATTTCTATATCATAATCAAGGTAAGTACGGTAATCCGTATATTCCTTAATAACACTATCTCCACCATCGTCCTTTGTCATTAGTTTGTCAAAAAGCTCTCTCATTTCTTCCTTATATTCCTCTTCAAATGAAGCCGTCCACAGATTGTATCCCTCATGATTGTTCTCAGATGTTATCATACGGTAAAGACTATCTTTTTGCTTATTGCTTGTAAGAACAAAACAATAACTATCATCCCCATAGTAGATACCACTTAAAGATTTATTAAGATTTCTAAATTCATTGCGGGCTTTCTCTATATTCTCCTTCATCTTAGAAAGAAAATCACTTTTAAAGATAGTCTCACATTCATCCTGTGCTTTTCTAAGATCTTCCTCAAAGCGTACTATCTCAACTGATTCTAGTTTATTCTTTTCGTCAATATAATCCTCAATACCTTCCATTCCACGAAGGAAATCTTGATCAAAGGTATAGTTAAAATTCTCTTGAAGATCACGAAGACCACCCTTACCGTTGAGAATCGCCTCTTTTTCATTTAAAAATTGACTTCTCTGGGGGGCAAAGTTTTCTGCAATAACCTTAGGTGTTTTAGTTTTTCGATTTTCTTTATATTTCTCCTCTGCCTGCTTGCTTTCTATGGGGTTCTGATCAGACTTCTCTTCAAATCTTCTCTCTTCTATCTCTCTTTTTTCACTTTGTTCATTTATTCCATTAAGGTTTTGATCATTTTTGTTTTGAAGCCTTGCTTCCTCTCTCTGTAACTTCCTCTCTTCTTTTGCAGCCTCATCTATTTGTTCTTCACATTCTTGAATCTGCTCCATTAATTCGATTAGGGTTGGATCCTTCTGTGCCACTCTTAGTTCTTCCTTGGCTTCTTTTTCTTGCTTTTTATAATTACTAATAAGCAGTGGGGAATCCATAACATCCTTCATCCAATCCATGTTTGTTTTATCTGCCGCATTAATAATATCTGAAAGCTTTTCACTCTTAGAACGAAGTTCCCTTCTTTCCTCCGTAGCCTCAAAAAGCTCCTGTTTCGTATTCTCTATCTGTACACGATAAGCATTTTGCCCAATGTAAGGATTACGGTATCTTGACTTGTCAATAATTCTTGTTACATATCCTTGATATAACATACAATCAGGGGTTATCCCTATATTATAATTCTCTAGTTCATTATAATCCTCTACCCGCATAACCCGTCCTAATATATAGTTGGCATAGGCCTTTGCATATCGGTTATCACTATGGACCACATAAGCCAAGGATTCCTGGTCAACTGCTTCACCAATCTGTAATTTTCTTGTATTAATAATTCCTGCAGTATGTATTTCCTTTCTTCTACTGTGATATACCGATAATGCAAGGGAATAATATTCAGGTTCTACAATTAGATTAAACTTTTGAAGATGAAAATAACCCTCTACCGCATTTCTCCATCTTTCATCTGTTATCTCTAAAAGTTCTGCTAAAACATAAACCCTACTATTAATACCTTGCTTCTTAAATTCTTTTTCAATAGCATCTTTTAACCGTCTAGTGTTTTCAGGAAATGTTAGCACTTTACGATTCAGATTATCCAAACTAGTCTTTAATTTTTCAATATTAGCACTTAAGACATTTATTTGATGTGCAATAGAAGCATGTTCCCTTCGCTTTTCTTCTATAATACGATCTAAGTCATTTGAAAGCTTCTGTACAATATCAATCTTTTCTGAAGATTCAACAGCCTGTCTTAATAAGTTGAACTCCTCCTTATCAATCACCTGTATTTCTTCGACTTGTAGTAGATTTAAAAGTAAACCGACAGCATCAAGTAGTTCATCTAACTTCTCTTTGTTCTTTTCTTCTTGCTTAATTTTTTCTTCTAAATCCTCTAGTCTCCTTTGTATTCCTTCAATCAGACGACTAGATTCATTGTTTTCTTTAGATACATTTAGGTCAATAAGCCTTTTAGATAGGTATTTAATCTCATCTGAAATGCTATCTATATCCTGTTCTAGGCTTGCTATATATTGTTTGTTTCTTTCTATTTCTTGTTCTAAATTATTTATTTCTTCATTGTAATAATCGATATTAGCCCTTGTAATAAGCAGGTCGTTAACAATAATATCCTTATCCTTTTTTTCTGCCTCCTTATATTTTTCAAGTATTTGCTTAAGGAGGTCCAGTTTACGATTTGTCTTATCCATAAGTTCTTCTAACTCACTTAAGGTCTCAATATTAACCCTGAGATTTTCTACATCAATACTGTCCTCTGACAAGACAAACTTGTTAATAAAGTCCTTAACATTATCCATAGGTTTAAAAGCTAAAGACTTTGGAATAATATCAAAGAACTTATCCTCTAAATTACCCATTCTCCGCTTAAAACGATCCTTGGCTAGCCCAATCTGATCAATAAATTTAACAGCTTGTCCTTTTCTTCTAAACTCATTGGCCAAGGCAGGTTTATTATCAACAATAAATGATAAGTCTTCTAGTCTACATTCTTCAATATACCATTTTGTAATAACACGACTTTCTTCATCCGGAGACATTATATGAACACCAAGAACAAAGTATTTCTCTGTCTTCTCTTCGTAAAACTCCAGCGCCACGTTAGATATAACTACATTTTTTCGTAAATACACCTCACCAATTGTCCCTGTCTTACACCTAACATATCCCTTCAAATCTCTATTACTTTTTTCATTAGCAGCCATGTTAAATTTACGGGTGTTGACTGTAAGCACCAACTGTATAGCATCTAGTATAGTAGATTTTCCTGATGTATTTTCACCACTAATAAGGGTAGAGCCACCTAGGGATATGGTTTCATTTTCAAAAAAGTGCCAGTTGATCAGCCTAACTCTCGTCAGTATCTTCTTCCATGTCTCCATCTTCTTCTCCCCCCGCATAGTTTTTTAATTTATCTTGTATCTGATTATAATATTCATTTATCTGATCTGTTCCCACCGCCATAAATATAGAAGGATATATAATAATTCTTGTTTCTGCCTGTGTTACATCACTATCAATATTCATAACTAGGTTATATCTTTTCATCATACTTATAATCTGCCTCTCCATAGTTTTATCCATGGTTGGTTTGGCTTTTATCTTTAACATATTGTATTTCTCTCTTATTTCTTCCATAAGCACAATAACCTCTTCTGAAAATGTACCAATTCCTTTACGTTTTTCAATATAAAGAAGTCTCATTATAAGTAACATAATACTCTCATATTTAGATAAGGCATACCTTCCTGTTCCAAAGACATTAGATAGGCCAATAACCCCTTGTTCCTCATTTATTAAGACTTGATATCCAAGCAAATCAAAATAGGGTATGAATAGCTCCTTGTTTTGCAAGACAAACATATAGTCAGCCTTTGTATTTGGCTTCTTCTTTAATATAAAGCAATTGTTAAGAAGCTTATTGGCTGCTAACCGAAACCTCTCCTTCTGTACTACTGATTCATTCATAATCTCTAACATTCTAATCCACCGTCCCCTCTGCTTTTACAATGTCAAAATCTGGAAATGTAAATCCTCCTACTTGTATACTCTTCCTACTTCGTTCAACGGTATAACAGTTTGCCCTATTGTTACCATATAAACTGATATATATTATACGAATCATATCTCGCCTACTATCTATTGGAATTGATGAAGCCTTTATTCTTTCTTTTCCTTCTAGCAACTCATTTACATAAGCATTAATATTCTTTCTTGAGAACCTTGTCCTGTTTCTTTCCATAAAAGCTTCTTTATATAATGCCCTCTCCTCTTCTGTTACCTGAAGTTCATCTCCTAATTCATCTATTTTCCCAAGCTTTCTGCTTACAGGAATCGTACGTTGGGACTCATTGTCCAAAAAGCTCTGGGGATATATATGATAGAGCCCCGTCCATTCCTCTGCTGCTGGTTCGTATAAATTAACTTCTGCTTCTTCATTAAGTTGCTTAACCATATCTGCAAGTATCTGAGATATCTTTCCTTCCATGTTGTTGCCTGATGATAAAAGGAATCTGGCCCGCATCACTGCATTTCTTTGATATCTAGCATGCTTCCTATCAATTTCATTAATAATTTCATCTAAACGAAAAAAGGCAGATTTAATTCCAAGAACCATATGAACCACTTCATCATATGCTACATCCTCGTCATTTTCCTGCTCAATCTCCATATAGCCACTTATTATCTCTTTCATTATTTCAGTAGAAGATAGGATTTCTTCTAATTTAACAGTAATTGCACTTCTGAAGAAAGCCACATTATCGCTGGTTTTCATACGGAGATATGCCTTAGATCCAATATCTTTATGGTATTTAAAAAAATGCTCCAAAATTTCTCCTGCAGACATTTTATTAGTCTGCTTGTCCATATGCCGCTTAATGCTAATATTTAATCTTTTTAATTCAGATACAAGATGTTCTGTATCCGATACAACACTTTTTATTATTAATTCATAAGGTTTTCTATAGCCTTCCTGAGTATGTAGCTTTGCATAGATACCAGAGATAATGCTTTGGTACTCTGCTTCTTCTTCCCTGATTATCTTATTAAAGCTTTCAAGAATTGGAATAGCATACTCACATAAGGTCACCTGAACACTATGGTTTTCTCCCTGCTCATACTCTATCCAGCCAGCATCCCTAAAAACTTTAATTGCTGAATTAGCCTTTGCTCTAGCATCTGAAAGCACTTCATCATCATCCATTATCATATCTTGTTCCATTGAAGAAAAATAGTCCTCTAAAATAGCTAGGACTATCTCCCTATCTATCCCATAGGAAATCTCTGTTTTGAATGAATTAAAAATTAAGCCAATACACTCCACATATTCATTTTTATATTTACTACAAAGGGGTTTAAAAAAATCCTCTGGTATAATAGAAAATAAATTCTTCATAGGTAAGCTCCAATATTATGGGACAGGGGGTCAGGTCCCTTGTCCCAGTTTTACATATTATCCCATAGTGGGACGAGGGACCTGACCCCCTGTCCCATTCTTTATATTATTTTATACTATATTTTTACTAATGCCAACCTATTTCCTGATTTTCTTGTCTTTTATCCATAATCAGAACACTTGTAAAAGAAAGCGGAACAAAAGAACATGTCCCACTTATCTCAGTAAGAATCCT
>CAYOAJ010000071.1:0-9185 GCA_964401895.1 uncultured Herbinix sp. | reverse complement strand
AAACCACTATCCCCATTAGGCCCGCCTATTACAAATCTTCCTGTAGGGTTAATATAAATCTTTGTTTTAGAACTAATAAGATCTTCTGATACAACTACATCTATTACATGCTCCTTAAGATCTTTACGTAATTGTTCCATAGAAACATCCTCATCATGTTGACTTGATAAGACAACCGCATTTATATGAACTGGCCTTCCTGCCTTATCGTACTCAACCGTAACCTGAGATTTTCCATCTGGCCTCAGATATGGTAAGGTCTTGTCCTTTCTAACTTTAGTCAACTGCCTTGTTAGCCTGTGTGCTAGGGATATTGCATATGGCATAAGTTCATCTGTTTCATTGCTAGCATAACCAAACATCATACCCTGGTCACCAGCTCCAATATCTGATAACCCTTTATCCTCAATCTCTTCCTTTGCCTCCAAGGACTTATCTACACCCATGGCTATATCCCTAGACTGCTCATCTAAGGCTACAATTACTCCACAAGTATTAGCGTCAAATCCATATTCTGATTTGTCATATCCAATCTCTCTAATTGTATCTCTTACAACCTTTTGAATGTCAACATAGGCCCTTGTAGTTACTTCTCCCATAACAAGAACTAGTCCTGTTGTAATTGCTGTTTCACATGCAACCCTGCTCATTGGGTCCTCCTGGAGTAAGGCATCTAGGACTGCATCTGATATTTGATCACATATCTTGTCAGGATGTCCTTCTGTAACAGATTCTGATGTAAATACATACTTTTCCATTGTATCCTCCTTCTATACTTGTCCTTTTGTAAAGGTAAATAATTTTAAATTGAAAAAGTCCGTACAATATACGGACTTGATAGTAAAATATCAAGTCCTCTTATTGTTCGATTAATCGCTTAGGATGGCACCTTCCACAAATATAACTGGGGGTTGCCGTGACTTCATAGAGCCTTACCTCTCCGTCACTCTTAATAAGAGAACTTTACCCTTAGGTAATTATTTAATTTTATTATAAGTATTTGAGATAATGGTATACCCTATTCATAAACAAGTCAAGCCTTTTAGCTTTTTGTTAAATTATTTTTCTAGGATAAGTTCACCCCATTGTTCTGTTGTTTCCCATGAACTATCTGTAGGATCATTAAACTTAGTAATAGCCTGACGAACTCCAGATGCATTACTATCATTAATCTGTGCTTCAAAGCCCATTATATCTCCTTCTTTAGCTTCATCTAATAAGGGCAATGCAACTTCAATTAGATAACCATTATCTGTTTCTTTAGCTACCGCTTTAAAGCCTTCTACATCAGGTATATTTCCAAAGCTCACATCACCTTTGTAGTTAATCCTATATTGACCATCATTGTCATCATAAAAAGGATTTTTATCATTTCCTTGGTCAAGGTATAATTCTACACTATCATGTTCATAAGAATTTTGAGAACTCTTATTCAGAACCGGGTCTGTCACTTCAACAAGTACATATACAAAGCTTTCATCCCATAGTAATCTTGCTTGTCCCTTTGCACCATCCCAAGCTGTAACATCAATATCTATCCCCGCTGGGTCGACATTGTTCCATAATTCTTCAATCTCTCCATCTATTACTGGTGTTCCATATTTGGCTTTAGCAAGCCTTGCCTCTGCCTCTGTATCATCCGTATATAACTCTAAATATTTTTCTGGATTTAGAACAGCATAAGCTGCTTCCTTAGGGGATTTATCAGCATTAAAGAGACAAGGGAAGTTTTCACTTCTCCAACTTTTGTTATCAACATATCCCCAGAGAGTTACCCTTTCAATTGAATCACTGTATTCTTTGTATAATTTAAATAATTCCGCATATTTAATACCTTGTTGTCTTTCCTGCTCTTTAGTAAGTCCACTTGCTGATGCCCCATTCACTCCTACATCTAATTCTGTAATACTTATATCAACATCCAGTTTTGAAAATAAATCTAAACTATAGGCAACAGTTCCTATTGAAGTATCCACACTATAGTGTCCTTGCATACCTATACCATGAATTGGCACCCCTTGTTCTTTAAGATCTTTCACCATAGCATATGTAGCATCTGCCTTGTTTTTGTTGTTAAGATTATAATCGTTATAATATAACTTTGCATCTGGATCTGCTTCGTGGGCAAATGTAAAAGCCATTGCCATATAGTCAGGGCCAATTGAGCTAAGCCACTGGGTATTACGAAGACATTTTGTCCAATCTCCGTCTGCTGGTAGAGGAACTCCATCGTTAAAAGCCTCATTTACTACATCCCAAGCTTGAATCTGTCCCTTATATTCACCTGCTACATTATATATATGACTTCTTAATTGCTCTATTGCTTCTTCACGTTCAACATTTCTACCCAACCAATTTCCACTTTGTTGGTGCCAAGCTAGAGTGTGGCCTATTACATGAATTCCATTATCTTTTGCAAAACTCATCATAGGGTCAGACTCTCTAAAATTGAAATCCCCCTCACTTGGCTGCATATATTCTGGTTTCATTAGATTTTCTGGTGTTATTGCATTAAAATGTTTTAATATTAGATCCTTATCTTGGCTTCTAGCTGCATTTGTATAAATAGTTCCTATTAGAAAGTAATCTTCATATGCCTCATGTAAGGAAAAATTATCTGGCCAATCATAAGCTTCTTCCTCTTCTTCTTTAGGCTCTTCCTTTATGGGGTCTTCTTTTTCTTCCTTATCCTTATTGTCTTCAACAACCTTTACTTGCTCATCTACATCTGTCTCTTTTGTTTCTGTATCATTGCTACAGCCCACCATAACTATTACTAGTATAAAACTAAGTATGTAGAGAAAAAACCTATGCCTCTTGCCTTTTACTCTGTTCATTTTCACTCATCCCTCTCATTGTTTTACTTTGTATGTACCCAATTTATTCTACAGAAAGTCTAATACTTTCTATTATAAATCAAATCTCCCAATTAGTAAATACAGTTCACCTACATACAACTAAACATTTGACAATTGTTCAAATTAATAATATAGTTAAATATACTCTTATTATCATATTTTAGAGTAAACAATAGACAATTTACTAGTTATACACATTGAAAGGACGCTAAGTTTATATGGCGGATTTATTATGAAAACTATAAAAATTTTAACATCACATGCTGTACCGGGAATGAAAGTTGCTGAAGATATTTATACAGAAGATAATAATCTTATAATACCAGAAGGAACTTCCCTTACAGACAACATAATTACTCGTTTGGAATTCTACTCTATTGAAGAACTGATAGTACGCTCAGATGAAGAAATTATTCTAGCAAAAGCTGAAGCAGATCATGTAGAGCAGACTTATTTTACGCGGATAAAAAGAAGTGAATCCTTTCAGCGGTTTCATAAGGCATATACAAACAGTACATCCAATTTAAAAGATGGACTTGACGATATAGTATCCAATAGCTCTGAGCCAGATATGGATTTCCTTTTATCTGAGGTTAACAAAATCTTGCGATATAGCGATACTAATATTGATTTATTCCATATGCTCCATTGTATAAGACATTATGATGATACTACATACATCCACAGTCTTAACGTATCTTTAATCTGCAACATTATGGGTCGTTGGCTTTCCTTTAATGAAGATGAAATGAAAATCATCACTATATGCGGATTGCTTCACGACATTGGCAAGTTAATGATACCATCTGATATAATAAAAAAACCAGACACCTTAACAGATGAAGAGTTTAAAACTGTTAAAGGGCATCCTATAGAAGGTTATAAATTATTAAGAGAGTCCAATCTGGATGACCGAATTAAGTGTAGCATCTTGATGCACCACGAAAGATGTGACGGTAGCGGATATCCATATGGTTTACAGTCTAATGAAATTAATTCTTACGCAAAACTAGTTGCTATTGCCGATGTATACGACGCTATGACAAGCGCTAGAGTCTATCGCGGACCCATGTGTCCTTTTGACGTTGTTAACGTTTTTGAGACAGAAGGTTTTAGAAAATATGATCCAAAATACGTTATGACCTTTATGGAGGGAATTTCTAACACCTATATCAATACTGATGTACGACTAAGCAATAAACAAGAAGGTACTGTCATCTTTATTAATAGAATGTCCCTATCTAAACCAGTAGTTAGGGTAAAAGATGAATTTATAGACTTGAGCAAGAAAAAAGATTTAAAAATAGAAGCAATAATTTAAAAAAACCTATCTAATTCAAAATCCCTTTAAATGATTTTGTTTTAGATAGGTTTTTTTATTGTCTTATGTTTTATAAATATCTTTATCCTACTTTGAATTTAAACTTACGTATAGCTTTCTGATCATCAGAATCTATTTTAGCCATTGCTGCCCCTAAACTTTGCATTTTTCTTTCAAAGTTTTCGTAGCCACGCTCAATATATTCAACATTTTCTACTATGGTATACCCTTCTGCCATAAGCCCTGCAATTACCAGTGCTGCTCCTCCACGAAGATCTGGAGCTGATACTGTTGCACCTGTTAGACGCTCAACCCCGGTTATAATGGCTGTATTACTTTCTACAACTTTAATAGAAGCTCCCATACGAGTCAATTCATCTGCATACTTAAATCTATTCTCGAAAATACTTTCTGTTACTATACTAGTTCCTTCCGATACAGATAATAAGGTTGTCATCTGTGGTTGCATATCTGTTAAAAACCCAGGATAAGTCAAGGTCTTAACATGGGTACTAGCTAATCTTCCACTGGCCTTTACCCTTATTGCATCATCATACTCTTCAACTTCTGCACCTATTTCAAGTAACTTAGCTGTAAAAGCTTCTAGATGCTTTGGGATAACATTCTTTATAAGTACATCCCCTTTAGAGGCTGCCGCCGCAAACATAAAGGTTCCTGCTTCAATCTGATCAGGAATAATTGCATAATTACTACCATGTAGCTTTTCCACACCTTTAATTCTAATTACATCTGTTCCTGCACCCTTAATATTTGCACCCATACTATTTAAAAAGTTAGCAACATCAACTACATGAGGTTCTTTTGCTGCATTTTCTAAAACAGCTTGTCCCTCTGCCATACATGCTGCCATCATAGTATTAATAGTTGCCCCAACACTGGATTCATCAAAGTAAATATTGACTCCAACAAGCTTATCTGCTTCTGCACAAATAAGTCCATGTTCAATTTTTACTTGAGCACCTAATGCCTCAAAAGCTTTAATATGACGGTCAATAGGTCTACTTCCAATATTACAACCTCCAGGAAGAGCCACCTTTGCCTTTTTATATTTACCAAGTAAAGCCCCTACCAAATAATAGGAACCACGTATTTTTCTCACATAGTCAAAATCCACATCTACAGTTCTAATTTTAGAACCATTAATTCTAACAGTGTTTTTTCCAACCCAGTCTACTTTACCACCTATATCTTTAATTGCTTCTAGCAGTATATTAATATCTTTTACATTTGGAATGTTTCCGATTTTAACAGTTTCGTCAGTCATTATCGCAGCTGCTATAATTCCTAAAGCTGCGTTCTTATATCCACTAATCGAAACTTCTCCCACTAATGGCCTTCCGCCTTTAATAATATATTGTTCCATTGCACACCTCATAATTATTTATCTTTTTTATTTGCAAAAACCATCTATTAAAATGTGTTTAATTTTGCTAATCATAATTACATCCTAACTATTATAACATATAGTAGTCTTTTGTAAATCGTTTTTTCTAATATCATTAGTTCTATTATTATTTTCTCTTTTTGAAACTTTATTATACCTCTTCATTATTACCTATATTGTCTGTTTCTGCAACTATTTCTTCAGAACTTGCTCTTTCTTTAAGTTTTTTAAGTATAGTTTCTTTATCTGCCTCTCCTGAATAATAAGCCCTAAGAACTTTGGCTTTTTCCACATACTTGCCTTCACCAAACCATAAAATAATATCTGAGCATTGTTTAATACATTTTTCTTCCATGCCAGCCTTATAATATAGCTTTGCCAATTCATATAACCATTTTTCCATATACTGTTTTTCTTTTAATGTTTCTAAGGTTTCAATAAGGATTTCTAGAGGCTTACCTTGTTTCTTATATATTTCATACCTAAAAACATAAGAATAAAAATCCTCTGGTGCTTGTTTTTCATACTCTTCAAGGTATATTTCTGCATCCTCAATATTTTCGCTTTTTATAGCTAGGCTTACTAATTCGTATAAGGTCTTTCTTGATTCGGTCTTTTCATATATTTGTCCCAGTAATTCATAAGCTTCTTTATATCTTTCATTCTCAACAAAAACCTTAACAGCCAATTCAAAATCGGCTATTTTTTTTATCTTACTAAGGTTAATGGTCTCTAAAATTTTTAGAGCCTTTTCATAATTTCCATCCTTAAGAACTTTTCTTATTTCTCTTGTTTTTAAAAACACATCGTAACTCCCCATACTATCCTCCTATAATACTCTTTACAAAAGGTTACATGCCTTCAGAATAATTGGGTCACCTGTAATTAAATACTACCATTAATAACAAAATCATACAAGCCTTATAAACTTTTATAATATTCCATGGTTTCTTCCAGCTCTTTTGTCAGCTCAATACCCTCTTTTTCTAATTGCCTTTTCCTATATTCTAATTCCCTAATCTTTTTAGTTCTATTGATTTCAAACTTCCTCATTAACTCTTTGAAAATAGGTTGCCTGTCCAACTTCTCTCTGATTTCTCTAGAAAAGGGGCAATATGTAGCTAAGATTTCTCTAACTACTCTGTTAAGCTTAATGGCTCCTTTTGATTCATGCAAAACCCACTGTTCATAATCCATTGCAAAAATATTTCTACTGTTTCTTCGTCCTTTTTGTATCTGTGATTTCACCTTGTCTTTTCCAGCTTCTGATAAATCTTTGTTTTTATTATAAAACTGCAGATAGTCCGAATACTCCGAAGTTAATGATTTATGGGTAATATCATTCCAGTAAACACCTTCAATAGTTCTGCATATCTCCCATCTAAATTCACCTAAAAGTTTCACAAAGGCCGCTTTTAAATTTTCATCAAAAAATGCAGGTAAAATAAATCTTCCTGGATTATCTCTCTTTTTAGATGAAATTTCCTGCCACATAACAGCCCTATTACCTACTGTTGGCATCAATATAATTTCTGGATATACTCTCTTTATTATATATTCTCTTATAATATTTTTTTCTGGTTTAGAATATATGACTTCCCTATCAAAAATAATAGGGTCTATTTCAATCAAATCCATAATAGTTTCTTCAATCTCAGCAGGAGATAAAAGTATCTTATCAAAGTCCTTAAATATAAGATCTTGGTGTAAAACAGGAACAAAAGTACTAATCTGTCCATTGCTTAACTTATTATTTACCTGGAACATATTCTCAATCTCATACTGAAGCTTTCTTTCCCTATCAGCTCCCAATTGCTTAAACTCTTTATCTGTGATCCTTCCCTGTCTTTTCATATGTAGTAAACTATCTCTGTAATCTTGATCAAATTCACTCTTAGAGGGTTCTCTTTTACCTTCATATATAAGTGTTAACCAGTCCTTAATATTGTATACATTAATAGTTTCGGAAGGCTTGTCTTCTTCTAAATAATACAAGGTTAATAGGTCTTTCTCCGATAATAGTCTTTCGTCAGCAAAGCCATATCTTAGAAAGAGTTCAACTATCCTAGGAGATTTTTTTTCTTTATAGGCCTTAAGAAAAATCTTTCTATAAATAATATAATGACTTTCCATAATTTTTTTACGAATTGTTCTTGCGTCTTCATCTGAGGACATACGATCTCTAAGATTAACAAAGTCTGTCATGGTCTTCATCATAAGATCTGCATCCTCTACAGAAAACCCTGCATAACTTAATAACTTTAGGTATGAACCTGACATTTCACTAAGTGCTTGCTTAACTTCTTCTGCTGAATAAGCAAAAGGATCTTGTTCGCCTTCCCCTTTCACTTTAGCATCAGACAAGATAAAGTTATAAGCTCCCTCTATCATTTTATTGTCTATATTAAGTTTTTTTCCACCAACATTACTTTTATAAAATTTTTTTATGTTGTTTGTTTGTCCTAGGATGTCATCCATTTTGTCTACAATATAATTGCCGTTTTTATTAGCCTCTTCAACTTCTATTGCAAGATTAGTAATCAGATAAAATAGGCTCTTTTTACCCCCTGCCAGATAAGTTATCATACTGGCAACTTCCTCAGCAAGGTCATCAAGACTATTAATTTGAACATTAATAACCTGAGATTGTTCATTTACCTGGTATAAGACCATATCATTACCATACGAATAGAATTCTTTTATAACTTCAATTGGTATCTGATTACACTCTTTATAGTATTCTATTTGTGCCTCGTAGAGCTCACAGCCATGTTCCTGTAATTCTAGGTCTTCTATCTCTGGGAAGTTTTCTCCACTGTAACCAAGCCTTGAGGTAAAATCTAAATAAGAATTATAATTATCCTTTAGAAAATTAAACAAGTTAGCCCTATGCCTTATAAACAATTGATAAGTATGGTCTAAGTCTTTAATATAATTACATAAAGATGCAACCATATATCCACCATATTCATTGTTATCAACAAAAAGTCCCTTTATTTCCTCTACTCTATTAATAGGGAATACATATAATATTACTTCCTCCATGGCCATATATGTGGTCTGGTGTTTTTCCAAAAATATATCATGCAAACCAATAAAATTTCCTATTCCCACAGAAAATTTTACTCCCTTATTATAGGCTAAGACCTTGCCTTTTAATATAAACGCAATGCTTTCTATTGCCTTATTTTCAGAATAGATTATTCTCCCTTTAGGATATTTATAAACCGCCTTAGGATTAAGTTTTTCTTCCATGACTCCTCCCGTCAAAATTCGATGTTTTGTCAGCATTTCATCTAAATAAGACCTTACTATATCATTATATACCAAAACCTTTCTTACAAAAAGTTTTTTTATAATTTATCCACAAACATAGTACTAAAGAACTACTTCTTCCACATAACCTCATTAAATTAGACATAAAAAATGAAATGCATTAATGCATTTCATCATTTATCTTTATTCTTATATTAAAATCCGTGCGCTTTGCTTTGAATGCTTGTCATAGGCGTTACCTCTACAGTTAACTCGGCCCAGGTGACCTTGCGGCACACAAGAGTTTTTGCTTAGTGCTGCTTCATTCCTGACCTGACACGGTTCA
>CAYOAJ010000070.1:0-9195 GCA_964401895.1 uncultured Herbinix sp. | reverse complement strand
TGTTGACACTGCTGAAGAAATGACAGGACAGGACAAGGGCGGCTTCATGAACCTTTAACCCGTAATATCCTGGTCCAGAAAAAGCCGGGATTAAAGATGGATGTATATTAATAATCCTATTTTTATATTTTCTTACTACTTTAGGAGGAATAATTGCTAGGCAACCTGCCAAGACAAGAAGATCTACATTATAGGAATCAATCATTTCCAATAAGGCATCTTCATAAGCCCTCTGGTCAGAATAATCTTTCTTAACAATACTGACTCCTGGAATGTCATGCTTCTTAGCCCTTTCTAGTGCATAGGCATCAGATCTTGTAGATATTACAATTTCAATTGAGACATCCTGCAAAGCTCCACTATTAATCTCATCAATAAGAGCCTGGAGATTGGTCCCACCACCTGATATCATAACCGCTAGCTTTAACATAGGGTTACTCCCCTCTCACCTTTTTCAACTTCACCAATAATATATGCCTGCTCACCAGCTTCACTTAACAATTTCAAGCACTTATCTGCATCACTGGAGTCCACTATAAGTGCCATACCAATTCCCATGTTAAATGTATTGTACATAGCATCTTCTTTAATATTTCCTTCTCTAGCAAGCATTTTAAAGATTTCAGGAATCTGGTAACTTTCCTTATTAACCTTAGCATGAATGCCCTCTGGAAGCATTCTAGGAATATTTTCGTAGAAACCTCCACCAGTAATATGTCCACAAGACTTAATCTCAATCTTCTCATTTATAAGTGCCTTTATAGCTTTTACATAAATCTTTGTAGGAGTAAGCAAGGCTTCCCCAAGACTAGTCCCTAATGAATCATAGTGGGTATTCAAAGAATCCTTATCCATAAGAAAGACCTTGCGAACTAAGGAAAATCCATTACTATGAACTCCTGAGGACTTAATTCCAATAATAGTATCACCAGGCTTTACATTTTCTCCGGTAATCATATCTTTTTTATCAACAATTCCTACAGCAAAACCTGCAAGATCATATTCATCTTCAGCATAAAAACCTGGCATCTCTGCTGTTTCCCCTCCAACTAGGGCTGCCCCTGACATCTTACAACCTTCAGCAATCCCCTTAACAATAGAGGCTATTTTCTCAGGAATATTTTTACCGCAAGCAATATAATCCAAGAAAAACAAGGGCTCTGCTCCAGTGCAGATAATATCATTTACACACATAGCGACAGCGTCAATTCCAATAGTATCATGTTTATCCAATATAAAAGCTAGCTTTAGTTTGGTTCCTACACCATCAGTTCCAGAAACCAATGTTGGATCTTCCATATCCTTAAAACCCTTTAAGGAGAATGCACCAGCAAAACCACCAATATCAGTAACTACCTCTTTACGCATAGTTTCCATGATATGACCCTTCATAAGTTCTACAGACTTATAACCTGCTTCAACATCGACTCCTGCCTTCTTATAATCCATCTTATACCTCCATCTTCTTTAGGGGACATTATGCTACTTTATGCCTATATTTTATCATAAGCCATATAACAATCGGAATATTATTACTAATCAAATTAATAAGAAAACCTTATAAAGCACCTATGTTAGGCTGGCAAACTTTCTTTCACCATAGCCTCCCAGTAGCTTATATAGGATAAAACTCATGACAAGTAACAGTAAGGAGAATGCTATATAAGTTAATTCGTAATCTCTTATTAGATAAAAGATTGCTCCTTGTAGCAAGGCTATAGCCATACCTCCAAAAATAGTTATAAATGAAGCTGTACTTTGTTTAACTGGAATCACTTCTGAATTCCAATTCAGATTAGGATATGCCAGATTAACCACTAGACCAAATAGTGATACAAATATCATAGAAAGTAATGTAGATATAAATATAACCACCCCTTGAATAAGGGTAAAATCTAATACAATAGCCAAAATAATTACATCTAAAAGTGCTGGGGCTAATATAGTTAGATTAACCCCGATTTTGGACATGAAAATAGTTTTAGTGGATACTGGTAGTGATCTTGCAATCCATAAATTCTTCCCCTCAAGAGAAATTGATGCCATGGTTGTGCTACTTAGGAATATACAAAATGATATAATAAATGGAAGATAAGCTTTTATCATCTCGCTTCCCCCAGGCCCCAAGTGTTTATCTAAATCAACAAAGATAAGGGCAACTGCTCCAATTGTAAGCATTACAACTCCAAAGCTTGTATTCATAACATAAACCGCCGATGAGAAGTACCTCTTAATCTCCTTACGATAAAGAGCCTTTAAGGGAGACATCTGCACCTGGTCACTTAATTCATAGTTAGAATCTTGCCTACTAGTTGTAAGAAGGGTATTAATATTCTTAAAAGCCTTACCAACTATAATAGAAAATACAATAAAGGCTCCTAGGCTTATTACTATAAAAGCAAATAGGGCAACAATATCAAAGTTAACAACTGCGTCACTATACATTTGGGCAAATGGATAGGTGGAGTTAATCTGCTCCGTTATCTGTTCAGTCATTTGCACCAGTTCTGCCTCTGTCTCACCAAAGGTAAGAGGAAGAAACATTAGTAAAAGCACTAAAGCAAATGAAATTATAATATTTACCATATTACTGTGACGAAATTCCGAAGCAAAATAGGCTATGATAGTTCCTACAATAGAAGATACAATAATAGGTATCAAAGGGATAAACCATAATGCAATAAAGCTAATAATATAGAAACTTATCTCTGGCCTAGCAAGTACTCCATATGCAATCATGCTAGGAATCATAATCATAAAAGTAAAGGCTATATTAAGCCCATATAATAGTAATAACCTACTTGATACAATGTGACTTTCCTTAATAGGTAGAGCCATTACTAAGTCATAATCACGAAAGGCAAATAAGGTTCCTTTAACCTTATGAAAGGTTGTTATAAGGGCTATAAGGCTTGCCAAGGTCATAAACATAGAAGGTAGTATCTCTATGGCATCAAACATAAGTAGAAGTGTACCTATACCATAAGCATAGAAATATACCAATACTCCCATTCCTATAAAAAACAATGATAAAAGTCCATAAACCTTTTTAGGTCTTTTCTTATTAGACCTACCTATTGAAATGGTATCACTTAAAAGGCCAAGAAATTGAACACTAAATAAACGTAATATTTTCTTCATATTGCCTCCTATTTCTCATCAACAAGTTCTAGAAACAAACCTTCTAAGCTATTGTCTCCTATCACTTCTTTTGTAGGTCCATCAGCTGCCAGTTTGCCATCTTTAATAATAGCTATCTTATTACATAGTTTCTCTGCAACTTCTAAAACATGGGTTGAGAAAAATATGGCACTTCCTTTATCGCATAGTTCTGCCATAATATCTTTTAGGGTACGGGACGCCTTAGGGTCTAATCCCACAAAGGGCTCATCCAGTATCAAGAGCTTAGGGCTGTGAATTAGGGCCGAAATAATAGCAAGCTTCTGTTTCATTCCGTGAGAATAAGAAGAAATACTATCTCCTAAATTAGGAGTAAGCTCAAAGGCATCTGCATATTCCTTAGTAAGCCTCTCTCTTGTAGCCTGATCTACATCATATATATCAGCAATAAAGTTAATATAATCAACCCCTGTTAGATATCCGTATAAATCTGGACTATCTGGTATATATGCCGTAACTTTCTTACAGGCTACCGGATCATCTTTTACAGATATACCATCAATTAATATTTCTCCTTTTTCAAAGTCAAGAACTCCCGCAACAGCACGAATAGTAGTGGTTTTACCTGCTCCGTTATGTCCTATAAATCCATAAATATCTCCGGCTTTAATATCAAGGCTAAGATTATCTACAGCCTTTTTGCCTCCTTTATATGTTTTAGACAAATTCTTTATACTCAGCATATGACACTTCCCTTCCTTGTTCTTATTAGCCAATTAATCAAGATCAAAAGCCTTATTTAAATCCCGTGTTCCCTCTAATACAAATCTTCCATCTTGAACAATTGGAATTCTGTGACCATCTTCATTATAAACAGCTATTTCCTTAATCTCATCATAGGGTAAGGTAATATCAGTATGACAATTAAAGTAGGCTTTCTCTGGCTCACTTTTGCGAAGTATTGAAACTTCATTGTCCTTGGCAATTATCTCTTTACCATCTGGATTGTAAACCTTATTATCTTCACTCATCTTATAGCATGTATCACCTAAGGCAAAGTGAGGTCCTGTCTTCTCAGCAATTAAAATTGGTAGCCTAGCTGCTATATCATATTTCTTACCCATCATATATGCCCTTGTATTTGTACCAATAGCAAACTCTCCTATAGGAAGGCTATCATGGTTATATAGTAAATTTTCTTTAATATAGGACTTGCTATTCTCTTCACTATCAAAGTTCTTACAGCTGTATTTCGTCACCTTACCATCTACAAACCTTAGGTCTAAATCCTTATATTCCAAATCATTTAGATAAATTCTTGGAACATGAAGAATTCCTTCTGTTCCCTCAAGCTTTGGTGATGTGAAAACCTCTCCAACAGGAATATTAACATCTGCTATGCAGTTTTCAAAGTTAGTCTCCTTGTCAGGATTAGCAAGTTGCTGGAGCATAATCTTTAAGTCTGTTTTATTATCCCCTGCCCCTTCTATCTTCACATAAGTACCCTTATCTAAAGTATCAATTATATGCTGTTGTATTTTTTCATATTCATCACTATCAAGAGTATTAACCTTAACTGTTTCTTCAAATATAGCCTGAAAATCCTCACCAATCTCAGGAACTGGATAAGATATTATGGTAAATGATGTTTCATCCGTCTTCATATATTCCTTCTGAATAAAACTTGACTCCCTATAATAATCTACATATAGCTTTTGCTGTTCTTTACTTAACTTGTATGCTTCCTTCTTATCTTCTGGGGCAAATAATTCTTCCCCAAAGACTTCTATTAAGGAGGGTCCTGCATAGACACCTGCCAAGTCCTCATTATCCTTCAAGGCATTTCTTAGACACTCTAATTTTCTTTCTTTCATTTTCTTATTATAAAAATAACCTATATCATAACGATGGTCATAATCATACTGCTTATTAGGGCTAGTAGCATGGTAACCTACCTTTAGATGCTGATACTTATTCATAGCATTATAAGCAGCCCTGTAAATAACAGACTCCAGTCCCATCTCCCTAAAATTATTGACAATCTCCCTAACCATTCTCTCAAAGCCAATCTGATACCTAACATTTACAATCTTCTTCTTACTTAGATCCAAACCATTATTAATAAAGCCCCTACGAAAACCCTCTGTAAATGTATCTGCCATAGACTTTATCTTATCATCTGATAGGGAATTAAGATATTCAGCCGTCTTAGTCTCATTATCAGTAATATAGTCTCCATATTGGTATAAGTAAGCTAGGTCCTTTAAATCAGCTTTCATAATAATATCTTTTGCAAATGACATGTCTGGATCTAGAGTTTCTTTAATTCTCATACCCACTAGCAAATCACAATTGTCATGCATAAAATTATAAATTGCCTTGGAGGTGTATTTATAAGTAGAATCATCTTCTCTTTCAAAGTAATTATAAATTTCTATATAAAGTTCTAGATAGATAGTAAGCTCATACCATCTTTCCTCATATGCATAAACAATAAGGCCCCTTAACTCTGTATAAAGAAATGATAAGACTCCTCCATAATCTGATCCAAGCATCTTCACAGCATATGCTGGGTTAGCATAAGAAGTCTCATAATTATCTCCAATAATATCTTCATATAAGGACCTATTGTAGTCTTTATGGTCTTCAATACTCATCTGAGAAAAAGACTTGTCCTTCTTAAGCTCTACTACCTTTTTAATCTTTCCAATAAAAGCACTAACCTTTTGAAAATAATCTAATAGAGGCTGCCTAACTTCTTCCTCCCCTTCTATTAAACTAATTCTCTCCATTGCTAAATTATATCTTTCTATTATTAAATTCTTGTCCACTGGAATCATCTAGTCCTCCTCAATTATATTGCCTTTATCAACATTATTAATAATCATATTATAAGCGTATTCCCACAAACCCTCTGACCCATTGGGGGTTACTTCATTACGTTTTAAAACCTGGGGTAAATGCACCTTATGTTCTCTCCATGACTTTCCACCACTTGCATCATTTAACAACAGGGGTTGAATCCTATCAAGTGTGCAGGCAAACTTTGCTTCTGGAGTTTTACCTTCCTCAAACTCATCCCAAAGACTTCTTACCTTCTTAGCCTGATCTTCTGGAAGAAGGTTAAAGATACGATCTGCCGCTTCTAACTCCCGCTTAACCTTTGTGCTATTAGCACTTGCATCGTACGCATATGTATCTCCTGCATCTATTTCAACCACATCGTGGATGAGTAGCATAGCCATTGTCTTTAAGACATCTATGTCCTCATTGGAGTACTCAGCTAGTATTATACACATTAAAGCCATATGCCAAGAGTGCTCCGCATCATTTTCCTTACGACTACCATCAGATAAGTAGGTTTGCCTATAAATATTCTTTAATTTATCAACCTCTACGATAAATTCCATCTGTTTTTCAAGTCTGTTCACTATATGCCTCCATTCTTAATAACAAGTTATAATAAAGCTAAAATATATAATATAAATAAAATAATAATCATTAACCCATTAAGGACTGCCCCTATAATAGGAAACCTATAAAATATATCCCGTTCCTTAAAAGCCTTAACCGATGTAATAAAGCCCAATATGGCTAAAATAAGAATTAGAAACCCTATAATCCCTACAATCATACCTGCATTACCTTTGTAAGATGCTGAAACAATGCTTACTATATTAAAGCTCACTACAGCAATAAGACCCATAATCGCGGATGCTATCCCCCGCCTTGTGTGTCTTCTACCTGAAAAATATATCATATCCTTATCTCTTTTATTTTTAGCCATGACTTCACTTCTTCTTTCTATTCTTGAATTTAAGGAAAATTATATAAGATAAATACCCTAGCATTCCTCCTATTGTGTTAAGAAGAATGTCATCCACATCAAAAGAGCCGACCTTTGAAACCAATTGTATAGCTTCAATGGTTTGGCTAAATAAAAAACTAATGAGAGTAACAACCCAAAAGCGTCGATATTCTTTTTTAAGATAGGGTAAGAAAAAACCAAAGGGAACAAAGGCAAGAATATTACCTGGAATATTTATCATAAAATTCTTTAACCCTACAGTCCTCCAATGAAGACAATATCTCTTGATCTCTCTAAAGATTTCTGTATTGATCTGATGTTCTCCTGCTACCTGTCCCCTATTAAGGTATTCACTAAAAAACAAAAAATAAGCTAGTAAAACTATATATAAATAAAACAATATAGTCATTAATTTTTTCTTCAATCTTTTTCTCCAAATCATATTTAATAAACTTATAATTACACAGGGTTAAATAATATTATAAAGCAAATCCAAAACCTAGTAAAGGAGGTTTATGAGAATCTTACATTAAAAAGGGAGCATGCCATATAAATCTACCATGCCCCCTAGTCAAAACTTATCTATCTTTACTTTTTATACATATACAATTCTTACATCCCCAAAAGAAACATTTCCATGTATTGTTACAAGTGGTGAATCTGCTGTTATTTCTCTCTTGTTGTTATCTATTTCTCCAAAAATCACATGGACTTTATTTTCAACATTCCACTCCCTAGGAAAATACAGAACAAGATCTCCAAAAGAAACATTCAAAGAAATTTTAGCCTCACCAGAAGGAATCTTTGCATTATCAAAATACATCTTTACATCCCCAAAAGTACAATTAATATTTGCTCTTTCAAAATTCTCGCTATTGACGTACTTAATACAATCTCCAAACTTAGTGGAGCAATTTATAACATTGCTATCTTGGTGATTTTCAACAGTGTCACTAAATGCATTCTTATTCCTAGAGTGGATATATACTATTTTACTTCTATTAAACAAAAGAGAAAAGCCTAGGCTTATTAAGAAAGCCGCCAATAGTATTGACCAGGGTTGAATATTGGGTATGTTCAGTTGGTCATAATTGATTATTAGTATTATCCCTAATGGAAAGAATATACCCCAAAAATTTAATCTTCTAACACTTCTAATTATTATAACAATCATAATTACGGTAAAAAAAACATCTACCATACTTACTCCTGGGAAATATCCCAATTGGTTAATAAGAATTAGAACTGCAGCAAATATAAAAAGCAAGCCCCAAAACAAATTTCTCCCATTAATACCTTTCATATACATCTCCTCTTTTCTTCTAATCTTGTTTTCAATGATTTATAATAATGCCTAGAGACAAAGACTCTCTTATGAGTATTCAAAAACTGTATCTCACTGGATGAAGTAAGGTTTCGTGAAATAGAGTAAATGTGATTTAAGTTTACAATAGTTGATTTTGACACTCTCATAAAATTACCTGGAAGTAAATCTTCTAATTCATACAATCTGTATCTAGTCTCATAGACCTTATCAGCTGTATGCCCATTAATGCAATTCTGGGATGTTTCAAAAAATAAGATCTTATCCTGTGGTATGTAGTATTCCGTATTCCCATGATAAAGCATAAGATAAGCTGAGCCCTTGCTTATATCCATTACAGTATCATAAATCTTTTGGACTCTCTCATCTACCTCTTGGCAACGAATAATCACTTCTTCACTATTAATATTTTCGCTTATCTCAATCCTTACCTTCATTTTCTCATCTCCATAACTTCATTATATTGAAAATATGAACCATGTAAACATTTTAAAGCTAAGTGGTTTGTTTTTCTATGTAAGTGGTAATATTCTATCCCTGTCTTATATGTAAATAAATTACATATTTTAAATACTCATAATTCATATGACTTTTTGATAGTAAATCACCATTTGTAAAATAACTTTTATATAGCTTCTTATAATTGGACATAATATAGATATTCTTATTTTATATCTTACTATATTACGTGAGAAACTTCATCTAGATATGAGAGGAAAGAAAATTTATGAAAACCTTTGATGATTTATATAAAGAATTAGTTGAGGCCACTGTCCACAAGAAAGAAGATGATTATCTTAACAAATTACAAGACTATGACACCCATCAATTAGACTGCCTTTTACACCCTGAAAAGCATCCCCTAGTATGGAATATAGGAGAATGCAAATGCGAAGAAGGAAGCCATGGTTGCGTAGAAATATGCCCCTTTCATGCAATCCAT
>CAYOAJ010000069.1:4916-9303 GCA_964401895.1 uncultured Herbinix sp. | reverse complement strand
CACGCATCTCACCAACAAGGATTACATCTGGATCTTGTCTTAGACAAGCTCTTAGAGCATTGGTGAAGTTTATAGTGTCATTGCCAACTTCTCTTTGGTTTACTATACTTTTATCATGTTTAAAAAGATACTCTATAGGGTCTTCTAAGGTTATTATATGCCTTGAACTATTTTGATTAATCAGCTGAATTAGACTTGCTAGGGTAGTGGACTTACCACTTCCTGTTGGACCTGTAACAAGTACAATCCCACTATTTATATTGGCTAATTCCCTAACCCTATTTGGTAAACCAAGCTTTTCAAGTGGGGGAATCTCCGTATTAATCAAACGTAAAGCCGCAGCAAATGAATTCCTCTGCCTATATGCATTAACCCTAAAACGTTGAATTCCGGGAAGGGAATATGAGAAGTCCACTTCACCTTTATTAATAAGGGTGTCCCATTGAAAGTCATTAGTCAACTGACTAATTAGGGACTCACTATCTTCTGGTGTTACTTTTTCATCGTTAATGTATTGTAACTTGCCGTGTACTCTTATAGTACAAGGTACCCCTACTGTTATATGTAAATCCGAAGCTTTTGCTTCTATTGCTGCCATTAAAACTTTATTAAGATCCATTTGCTTTATTTCCCTCCATAGTTTGTGCTTTAAGATATTTCTGATTCTTGTGAGTATGTTATCTCCATTACCTCATCGAAAGATGTTATACCATCTAAAATCAAACGTATACTTTCATGCTTAAGTGATGACATACCATTTTTTACTGCATATTCTGTCATCTCACCTACTGAAGCTTCCCTTGTAATCAAATCCCTCATACCCTTTGTCACCAGCAGAATCTCATGAACTGCAATTCTTCCCTTATATCCTGTCTCATTACAACGGGAACAGCCAACAGGTCTTCGGAAAGTATAATTCTCTTCCGGAAGATTAAGATATCTTATCTCATGTTCTGGTGGGGTATATGGCTCTGAGCATTGGGTACATAATCTACGTACTAACCTCTGGGAGATTACACCCATCAGAGATACCGCTATAAGGTATGGGGCTACCCCCATATCTATAAGTCTTGATATTGAACTTACTGCATCGTTGGTATGCAGTGTACTTAGTACTAAGTGACCTGTAATAGCAGCACGAACAGCTACTTCTACAGTTTCGCTATCACGAATCTCACCAACCATTATTATATCTGGATCCTGTCTTAGGATAGAACGAAGGGAGCTTGCAAATGTTAGCCCTGCCTTAGTATTTACATGAACCTGGTTAAGTCCTTCTATCTGATACTCTATTGGATCCTCAACAGTGGTTATGTTCTCAGATTCCTTGTTAAGTTCGCTTAGCATTGTATATAAAGTTGTAGATTTACCACTCCCTGTTGGACCTGTTATTAATATAATTCCATTAGGATTAAGGAGTAGCTGATCAAACTTCTCTAAATTACCCTTTGTAAATCCAAGCTTCTCTTTAGGTATTAAAAAGTTGGATTTGTCTAAAATACGCATAACAACTTTTTCACCATGAGCGGTTGGTAGTACTGATACACGAAGATTAATAACCTTACCTCCAGCATTGTAATCAAACCTACCGTCCTGGGGAATTCGTCTTTCTGCAATATCTAATCCAGCTAATATTTTAATACGTGTAGATACTGCCGCTTGGGCTTCTACAGGAATACTCCTTGCAAAAAAAAGCTTTCCATCTACACGGTACCTTACCCTTATTTCATTTTCCATAGGTTCTATATGAATATCACTGGCCCCTTGGGAAATTGCTGATTCAATTATTGAATACACCAATTTTACAATTGGAGCCGAGTCAACTTCGTATGATTCAATTTCTAGTTCCTGACTTCTGCCCCTAGTTGAAAGATCACTTTCCTTTTTAAATTCTTGTATAGCTTTATCAGCCGTCTCACTACCATAGAGTTTATTAATTGTTGAATTAATAGCTGCCCTAAATGAAATCATAGGTACAATTTCATAATTAGTTGCCATTCTTAAGTCCTCTATGGCTATAAAGTTCAATGCATCTTCCATAGCGACATATAACATGTTCATCTCAAGTTTAACTGGAACTACGTTATGCCTACGAATAAGGGAATAAGGAATTAGATTTTGTACTTCTGTTGGAATTGATATACTGTTAAGGTCTATAAAGGGAACCCCAAGCTGAAACTCAAGCACTTCCATAATCTGCGATTCTGTGACAAAACCTTGTTCAATTAGTATGTAGCCTAGCTTCTGACCTGTTTCCTTCTGTATATCTAAAGCGGTTTCTAACTGCTCTTCATTAATTGCATCAGCGTCTCTAAGCAGTTCCCCTAATCTTTTCTTCTTATTCATTACAAACCCCTATTTCTCTTTAGTTTTCACTATTAAAAACTTCAAGTTTAAGAAATCTACCTATATATTCTAATAAAAGTTCAGAACTAATTGTCTCTAATAAGATTTCAGAACCATCATAATCAATAAAAAGCAAATCATGTATGCCTGATTGCATACAGGTGAATCCTGTATTAATAATTTCTTGTTCCTTATTCTTTCCTACTGCTTCAACGTTGATAACATTATCTATAATTATCATGCGATTTGCCAATTGGCATAGCTCTTGTGATAATTGATATTGTCCATCTTGCTCTGAGATAAGTTCTTTTTCCTTTAGTCCATCAAGAACAGTTTTAACTTGCTCTTGCCTAAGGGTAACGTGTTCTCCTACCACTTGACTAATGCAGTATACAAACCACTGAATACTTTCGTTAGAGCTATGAACCATTCTCCAAATCATATTGAAGCCATATCTACTTCTTGAATATGGAAGCTCGTCCACAAACGCCCTTAATATAGACCTTCTTTCCATGTCTAACATAGCAGCCAATACAAAGGCTTCTTCTACAGAAATCCTTTCTTTTAAACTTACACTTTTCAAACTGCTGTTTCCTACAAAGTCTACTATTAAATCAACTACCTCCTGCTCCTCAGTTGCATCATCTATTGTGAAATAATCTGGGGTAACAGTAAATGATATCTGTTTGCCTTTATTAGTATCATGTGAGATAGTATGCTCGTATTTCGCCGCACCACCAGTAAACATGAATGTAACAAGTGAATCTGGCTTAGCTAATAATTCTATATCTTCTTTTACCTCATCTTTAATTTTTCCTTCAGAATTAATTAGTCCTTGTTCTGTAAAGAAACTTTTATCCTCATCAGATAATTCTTTTGTTTCAAAATAATTAAGGATACTAATATCATTCTTATCCCCAATTATATTATTAAACCCCTCTAGTTGTTCTTGGTCAAAAACATACTTTAGCATTTTGCAAGTTCCTCCTCTTATTTAGTTGTGTAATTTTATTTATATTAATTTTCCATATACAACTTACGTTGACCTTTACTGGTCACCATATCTGCAATAGCACTATAGATACCTGTTTTCTTTTCTTCCTCTTTATGCATAATAGAATTAACATCTATGTTGGATACTATATCTGCTATAGAGAAGTCTGTATTACTTTGCCTGTCTTGAAGTATGTCTTCAACAAAACTACGTTCTACTTTTGTATTTAAAGTTCTTGTAATCCTTGGAGCAAGACGATTAGATTTGACTCTTTGGTATCCCTTCTCCATGTAGGCATTCATCATGCCTAATCTAGCTAATCTCTCTCCATTACTATGTCCAAGCATGGCCAACTCTGGATTTGCTGACCCTTGACTCGCATTAATAAAACTTTCATTTTTAAAGGACACTCTATTAGGAAGCCTTTTGCTTCTAGTAGGCTTACTTGTTTCTTCATATTCGAAACGATCTGTCCATAGATACACGAATGCATTCTCTTCTGAAGCTGCAACTTCTTCAGCTTCTTCTACTGTGGCAGCGATTTCTTCTACTGCTTCTTCCACTACTGGACTTGCTTCTACCACTTCTTCAACTACTAACTCTTCTTCTATTACTTCCTCTGGAGTTGCATCGGCAACTTCAGCTACTGTTTCTTCAACTATAATTTCTTCTGCTTCCTCAGCAACTACTAGTTCTTCTTCTATTACTGTTTCTTCTTCAGCTATTGTTTCTTCAGCTACTGCCTCTTCTTCAACCACTAGCTCTTCTTCGGCTACTAGTTCTTCTTCAACTACTACTTCTTCTGCTACTATTTCTTCTTCCGGAGTTGTTTCAGCAACTTTAGCTTCTTCTTCAATTTCTGTAACCTCTTCTTGCATCTTAGTGGTTACTTCTTCTAGAAACTCCTCAATATCCTGAGCTTCATCTTCAATAACTAAGCCTTCGTACATCTCATCTTCGTCAGCTTCTATCAATTCTAATATTGCTTCATCTATATGTTCTTCCTCAACAGGAGTTGTATCAGTAACTTCAGCTACTGGCTCTTCT
>CAYOAJ010000069.1:0-4816 GCA_964401895.1 uncultured Herbinix sp. | reverse complement strand
TATATGTTCTTCCTCAACAGGAGTTGTATCAGTAACTTCAGCTACTGGCTCTTCTTCCACTACTGTTTCCTCAATCACTGCTTCTGGAGTTGCTTCTATTTCTTCCTCTTCTATCCTAGGTTTTCTTAGACTGCCACTAATAGGTAGTCTTTCTTCTTCATCAAAACTAGCACTACCCAATGTCTCTCCTGTGTAATGCTTCAAATTAGGCTCTTCTTTATCGTCCTCAACTTTATTATATTCTTGTACCGGTTTATATTTTTCTCTTTTACTACTTTTGCTTTTCTGACTATCATAAGCTGTTTTAGCTGCTTTACTTTCACTATCAAATGGAATCACATTATTGTCAGCTTCTTCTTCAGCTTCCTCAGGCTTAAGTGCTTCTAATAAGTCTGTTATGTGTTCCTTCTTGTAAGGTTTAATAACATAATCCTTTGCTCCAGCTTTTGTAGCTTCTATTATTATCTTCTTCTGCCCTAATGCGGTACACATTATTACATTGACACCAGGATCATCTTCTAACAATTGCGGGAGTGCACCTAATCCATCTAACTTGGGCATTTCTACATCCAGAAATATGAATTCTGGCCTCAACTCTTTAGCCTTTTGGATGGCTTCCAACCCATCACTGGCTTCCCCTACAACCTCAAAGTCTTCCTCTAACAGTATATCTCTTAGAACATTTCTAGAGAATCTAGAGTCATCAACTATTAAAACACCGGATCTCTTAATAGCTGGTTCTTGCTCAATATCATCATTTCTTTCTCCACCAAACATTTTAAATAATTTCATTTGCCCATCCTCCCGTATGTTATATATTTATTAAGCAAAAGTTTTATACACTCTTGTATTAATTGCTTACAATTTTTCAACTTCTCAAAATATATCTTTAATCGTATATAAATTGTTGGATATATATTCATATGGATATAATTATATATGATGATTATAGCAATATAATATAGAAATTTCAACGTCTTTTGGAAAACTTATCACATCTACTAAACCCCTTTAGTAACTTAAACGTTATCTTTGGCTACATTTAACAGTTTGTTAATAGTTTTATAATAAATTATTATAGTTTCTATCTTATATTACTATTTTTTATACAATTATATAAAATAACAGGTATTTTGTATAATTTCTCTTTTGTTTTTTGTGTATAATCCCAAAGTTCCTCTTATGAGTTGCCTTTAGTTGGAGTATAAAGGATATCTTTGCTACTCATAGTGGTCTCTTAGCTTCTTTAAAGCCTTCTTTTCTATACGACTTACATAGCTTCTAGAAATCCCAAGACGACCTGCTATCTCCCTTTGAGTTACTTCTTTTTGATTGCCCAAACCATAACGAAGGCAAATAATCTTTCGCTCTCTATCTGTTAATACTTCATTAATCATCTTCATTGCTTTCTTTATATCGGCATCTAGGGCAATCTTCTTAACTATATCAACCTCTTTTTCCTCAATAATATCTAATAAACTGATTTCATTCCCTTCCCTATCTGCTCCTATTGGATCATGCAGAAAGACTTCTTTAGATAACTTCTTATTGCTTCTTAGCATCATAAGCAGTTCATTATCTATACAACGGGAGGCATAGGTTGCAAGCCTAATTCCTTTTGTATCATCAAATGTGTCAATTGCCTTAATTAATCCTATTGTTCCTATAGATATTAAATCATCATTATCCATTTCTAATAAATTGTACTTTTTAACGATATGAGCAACTAATCTTAAGTTATGTACTATAAGCTTATCTCTAGCTTCTTGATCTCCTTCTTTGCAGCGTCTAATGCAGTCCGCTTCCTCTTCTGCACATAACGGCATTGGAAATGATTTCACGAAATTTATGCACCCTCAGTATTTATAGTCTCACATTTATCTTATGCGAGATATTGACATAAAGTGCCTATCCCTCTAAAAAAAGGACAGAATTAGCTATTCCAACTTCCTTATTTCTGTTCTGAAAACTTGACATTTCTGTTTGTCTTTAATTTACTTGTATGTTATTATTAATAAGTATATAACAATTAACAAAATAATGAAAGTGAGGTTTTTTTATGTATTACTTAGAAATTTTATGGAACAACCTTTTTGGACGGTTACCATCAGTTTTATCAGCAATACTTTTACTTCTTATTGCATTACTTTTGGCATATATTGCAAAACGCATAACTAAGAAATTGCTAAAAAAGATTGACATTGATAAGTACGCTGAAAAAATAGGGCTTACAGAAGAAGGGGTTGGGGGTGCAGGTAGCTTTATTGCAAACCTTGTATGGTTGATTGTCTTTCTACTATTCCTACCTGGAGTCCTAGATCGACTTGGCATGAGTAATGTAGCTCAACCTATCACATCTCTTGTATCAAGATTCCTAGCTTACATACCTAACATCATAGCAGCAGTGGTAATCTTAGCAGTAGGATTATTTATAGCAAAGCTAGTTAGACAACTTCTTACTGCAGTACTAAAGAAGGTTAAGGTAGATAAGCTTCAAGAGAAAGCAGGTATTTCTTCAGAAGAAACAACTAGTATTTCTTCAGTAATTGCTAATATCGTATATGTAATAATATTAATTCCAGTAGTTATTGCCGCATTAGAAGCTTTAAATATTACAGCTATCTCCACTCCTGCAATTGGTATGCTTAATCAGATTATATCCTATATACCTAATATATTTGCCGCAATTGCAATTTTTGCCATAGGTATATTTATTGCAAGAGTAGTAGGTAAATTATTAACCGAGGTATTATCTTCAATTGGAACGGATACTTTATTAGAGAAGGCTTTTCCTGAGGGCTCGGATTCTTTCAAAAAGTTCTCACTATCTAAATTTACCGGCGGACTCGTTAAAGTTATTATTATAATCTTATTCATTGTAGAAGCAGTTAATGTATTGAAACTAGATGTTCTACAAGCAGTAGGGGCAACAATAATATCTTATCTACCAGCATTGATTAGCGCTGTTATAATTATGGCTGTATTCTTATTCTTAGCTACATGGTTAGAAAAGCTAATATTAAGAAAATCACCTAAGTCCAAGTTATTGGCTACAAGCGTAAAAGTATTATTAATAATCTTCGCTGTATTCATGACACTTAACCAATTAGGACTAGCTACTTCTATTGTAAACGCAGCATTTATTATTATTCTAAGTGCAGTTGCCGTAGCATTCGCCCTTTCCTTCGGAATTGGTGGACGTGACTTTGCGAAAAACTCACTTAAGAGACTAGAAGATAAAAGCTATGACCAAGAAGATGATGTAGAAGATAATTCAGAAGAAAACTAATCTAACCAAAGATTGAACATAGAAAAAAGGAAGGTACGGACTCCATACCTTCCTTTTTTCTCTATTATTCTGCTCTTCTTAAGATATCATTTATCTCTATATCATTTCCCAAATCCACATAAATTACCTGTTTAGGATGAGGGCAACTTTCTATTTCATTACCTTCTTCATCTGTCATTCTTTTAACTACAAGCTCTATGGTCTCACAATTAGGTTTTATAACTTCAATCTTTTCACCAACTGAGAACTTATTCTTCTGTACTAAGGAATATAGACCATATTTTTCTCCAGAGATCATTCCAAGATAGGTATAAGATCTATTATAGGTATTGTGATCATATATATGGTCCTCATGACTTGGCTTTCCAAAGAAGAAGCCTGTTGTAAACTGTCTGTTTACACCCTTCTTAACCTCTTCAAGATAAGAAGCCTTATTCTTCTCGTAGATAGCCGGATCCTTAAAGTAATCATCAATAGCCTTACGATAAGCCCTAGCTACTGTAGCTACATAAAGATTAGTCTTCATTCGCCCTTCTACCTTGAAGCTAGAGATTCCAGCATCCACTAATTCCGGGATATATTCTATCATACACAAATCTTTAGAATTAAATATATATGTTCCTCTTTCATTTTCCTCTATTGGAAGGAATTCTCCTGCCCTTTTCTCTTCAACTATGTGGTATCTCCACCTACAAGAGTGGGTACACTCTCCTAGATTAGCATCTCTGCCAGTAAAGTAGTTACTGAGCAAACACCGTCCAGAATAAGCAATACACATTGCCCCATGGACAAATGTCTCAATCTCCAGGTCCTCTGGAATATTTTCTCTTAGTTCCTTTAACTCTGCCATGGACAATTCTCTAGCTGAAACAACCCTAGTGGCCCCTATCTTATGCCAGAAACGATAGGATTCATAATTAGTATTGTTAGCCTGGGTACTAATGTGTATCTCAATCTCTGGAATCTCTTCCTTAGCTATAGTAAATACCCCTGGGTCCGATACAATAACAGCATCAGGTCTATTATCACCAAAGGCTTTTAATTCCTTGAAATATTGTCTCATACCCTCAAGGTCTTCATTATGTGCTGTGATATTTGCTGTTACAAATACCTTTTTATTATGTGAATGGGCAAATGCAATTCCTTCTTGCATATCTTCCATTGAGAAGTTCCTTGCCTTAGCCCTTAGACCATAGGCATCTCCTCCAATGTAGACAGCATCTGCTCCATATATTATTGCAGTCTTTAAAGTTTCAAGATTCCCTGCAGGTAATAGAAGTTCTGGTTTTTTTATTTTTTCCATAGTTTCACCTTTCTTTATGGATATAATTAGTTGTCATTAGGCTAACTATATTTTATAACTTATTGATACCCCGTCCCCAACTGGCAATATTACTGACTCTAATTCTTCCATATGGGTTATGGTATATAAGTATTCTCTCATCCGGGTATGTATAGTACGATCTCTTCTTCTTATAGCATACCGTGAGTTTACTACTGTTCCATCTTGTAATACATTGTCAGTTA
>CAYOAJ010000068.1:4445-9338 GCA_964401895.1 uncultured Herbinix sp. | reverse complement strand
GACATTATATGTATTTAAAAAGTATAGAAGTCCATGGTTTTAAATCCTTTGCAAAAAAAACCACATTTAATTTTCATAAAGGTGTGACTGGAATAGTAGGACCAAATGGTAGTGGAAAAAGTAACATTGCTGATGCCGTAAGATGGGTATTAGGAGAACAAAGTGCTAAGCAGTTAAGAGGCACAAGGATGGAAGATGTTATTTTCTCTGGTACTGAAACTAGAAGGCCCTTAGGTTTTGCATATGTGGCTATTACCCTGGATAATTCTGATCATAGACTAGATATAGAATATGACGAGGTTACTGTTGCAAGAAGGGTTTATCGTTCTGGTGAAAGTGAGTATTTAATAAATGGTTCAAATTGTAGACTTAAAGATATACATGAATTATTTGTGGACACTGGAATTGGTAAAGAAGGATATTCAATTATTGGACAAGGTCAAATAGATAAGATTTTAAGTGAGAGGCCAGAAGATAGACGTGAGTTATTTGATGAAGCTGTAGGAATAGTTAAATACAAGCGTAGAAAGGCTATTACTGAAAAAAATTTAGCTGAACAGAGACTTAACCTATCTCGTGTTACAGATATTATTTTGGAAATTGAAAAACAATTAAAACCTCTAGAAAAACAGTCTGAAGCTGCTAAGGAGTTTTTAAGCTTAAGAGAACAACTTAAAAGTCTAGAAATCAATCAATTTCTAACTGATTACGATAGGTTAAGAAACTCTAAAGAATCTTTAGATGAAAAACTTAATATTGCCAATAATGATCTTAATGATAGTAAAAAAGAATTGGAAAAAACAAAAGAAGAATATATTCGTTTAGAGTATGAATTAGAAGAATATGATAAAGACATTGAGGATAATAGGAATAGACATAATGATTTAAAGTTACATAAGGAAAAGTTAGACGGTGAAATTAATGTCTTGCAGGAACAAATAAGTTCTATGTTGCAAAATGATCAACACTATCAGAATAGGATTGCAACATATGATAGAGACATTGCAAGTAAAAAAGAAGAAGAGGAAAAACATCTATTAAATAAAGAAAAATATGATGCTAAAATCTCTGAGATTAATCTTATTCTTACAGAATCCTTAAATGAATTAAATAAAATTAAGGAAGATATATTGCATTATAACAATGAAATTGAAGAATCTAACAATCAGATTTTTGACTTACTTAATACAAATTCAGATGTTAAAAGTAACCTGGAAAGATATGAAACAATGCTTGAGCAAAACACTTTACGAAAGGCAGAACTAAATCAAAGGTTACTGCTTGGTAAAAGTAAAGAAGAGGCTCATCACAATACAATAGAAAGATATAATGATGAATTAAAAGCTATTGTTGAGGAAATTAATAAATATACGGAAAAGGGTAAGTCTTTACAGGGAAGAATTAATGATAGCAAGATATCAATTAATTCTATAACAAATAAACTTAATGAAAATAATCAGAATTACCTAAGTGAAAAGTCAAGATTAGAATCCTTAATAAATATAACTGAGCGCTATGAAGGCTATGGTAATAGTATAAAAAAGGTTATGGAACTTAAAGATGAAAAACCAGGTATCCTTGGGGTAGTTGCAGATATCATAAAGACAGATAAGAGATATGAGACAGCTATTGAAACTGCTCTTGGTGGAAGTATTCAAAACATTGTTACAGACAATGAAGAAACAGCCAAAGAATTAATTAACTACCTTAAGAAAAACAGATATGGTAGGGCTACATTTTTACCCCTTACTAATATGTCCTTAACGAAGAGCAATAGAAATGAAAACTTGTTAAAAGAAAAAGGTGTTATTTCATTTGCCAATAACTTAGTAGAGGTAGATAGTCAATATGACGGTTTAATGAGATATCTCTTGGGAAGAAACATTGTAGTTGATAATATGGACAATGCAACTTCTCTTGCACGTAAATATAGATTTTCCTTAAGAATAGTTACTTTAGATGGTGAACTTTTATCTCCTGGTGGTTCAATGTCTGGTGGTGCTTATCGTAATACTAGTAATCTATTAGGAAGACGCCGGGAAATTGAAGACAGGGAAGATAAGATTGCATCATTACAAAAGACAATTTCTAAGTTAACAAAGGAAAGGCAAGAAGAGGAAAACCTTAGGGCAGACCTAATACAAAGGTTAGAAGATGTAAAAACAAATCTTCAAGAACTTTATATTAAGCAGAATACTAGCAAGCTTAATCTTGACCAAGAGGCGATTAATATTCAAGAAGCTAAGGAAAGATATAATCAAGATGTTAGAGAGCTTCAAGAGATAGAAAATCAATCTAAAGAGCTTAATAATAATATAGAGATGCTGAATAATAGCTTGTCCGATAATCTTTCTATAAACAAAAAAAGAGAAGATGAAATAGAGAAGATAGAGCAACTTCTTCAGGAGGAGAAGGAAAAGGAAACACTTGCTGAAGAGAAGGTTTCTTCTATGAAGATGGAAGTTAGCTCTCTACAACAAAATAGTCAATTTATAACTGAGAATTTAAACCGTATTAAAGGTGAGACTAAAAGATTATACGAAGAAAAGTCCTCCCTATTATCTGATAAGAGCAATGCATCAAAACTTGTTAGTGAGAAAAGAGAAATTATTACTATTAAAAAGGCTGAGATAGAAGACCTGGCCAAATCTATATCTGACATGGATAGTGAAATTAATGAGCAAATCCACAAAAAAGAGGAGATAACTAATACCCATAAAAACTTTTTTACAAAGAGAGAAGAATTATCAAGTAGGGTAAATGAATTAGACAAGGAATGTTTCCGCCTGGCAAATCAAAAAGAAAAGCTGCTAGAGCAAATAGATGGTCAGATGAATTATATGTGGGAAGAATATCAACTAACATACACAAGTGCCATAGACTATCCTATTGATAAAAGCATATCTATTGCAAATGTTAAGAAATCAATCTCTGAAGTAAAAGAGAAGATAAAGGCCTTAGGACCTGTTAATGTCAATGCTATAGAAGATTATAAAGATCTCTTAGAGCGCTATGAATTCCTGACCTTTCAAAAGGAAGATTTAGTTAGTTCGGAAGAGGATCTAATTGAGATTATAGAGCAGTTAGATATAGAGATGCGCAAGCAATTTGAAGAAAACTTCTCAGAGATTGACAAACAGTTTAATAAAGTTTTTAAAGAACTCTTTGGTGGTGGAAAGGCTAGTTTAGAACTTACAGATGATGAAGATATGCTGGAAGCTGGTATTCGTATAAATGCCCAGCCACCAGGTAAAAAACTTCAGAACATTATGCAGTTATCAGGGGGAGAAAAAGCACTAACAGCAATCTCCTTATTATTTGCAATACAGAAGTTAAAGCCATCCCCCTTTTGTCTTCTTGATGAGATTGAAGCAGCCCTAGATGATTCTAATGTTAATAGATTTGCAGATTATTTAATCAAATTATCAAAAGAAACGCAGTTTATAGTTATAACCCATCGTAAGGGTACTATGGTTGCAGCTGATGTCTTATACGGTATAACAATGCAGGAAAAGGGTATATCCACCCTGGTTTCTGTTAATTTAATAGAAAATGAATTAGATGAATAGATAATTATTTAAAGAAAAAGAACAAGTTGGAGGTTTTTTTATGAGTGAGAAAAAGACAGGATTTTTTAGCAAGCTAGTCAAAGGGTTAGCAAAAACCAGAGATAGTATTGCTAATGGATTTGATTATGTTTTTTCGGGATTCACATCGATAGATGATGAATTTTATGAGGGACTAGAAGAAATACTTATTATGGCTGATATTGGTATTAAGACTACAACGTCAATTATAGAAGACCTTAAGGTAAAGGTAAAAGATAATAAGATAAAGGAACCAGCTGAATGTAGAGAACTTCTTATTGATAGTATAAAAGAGCAGATGTATGTAGAAGACAATGCTTATGATTTTGAAGATAAAAAGTCTGTTGTTTTAGTAGTTGGAGTTAATGGTGTAGGAAAGACCACATCTATTGGCAAATTATCAGGTCAATTAAAAGGAAAAGGTAAGAAGGTTTTACTTGTGGCTGCAGATACATTTCGTGCAGCCGCTATTGAACAGCTAACAGAATGGGCAAACCGTGCTAATGTAGATATAATCTCTCAGAAGACAGGCTCAGATCCTGCGGCAGTGGTTTATGATGCTGTAAGTGCAGCTAAGGCCAGAGACGTAGATGTACTACTATGTGATACTGCTGGTAGGCTTCATAATAAGAAAAATTTAATGGAAGAATTAAAAAAGATTAACAAGATAATAGACAGGGAATATCCAGAAGCTCATAAAGAAACCCTTGTTGTACTAGATGGTACTACGGGACAAAATGCTTTAGCCCAAGCAAAAGAATTTAATGAAGTTGCTGATATTACAGGTATTATTTTAACAAAACTAGATGGGACGGCTAAAGGTGGTATTGCTATTGCAATTCAGTCTGAGCTTAACATTCCTGTAAAATATATAGGTATAGGTGAACAAATAGATGATTTACAAAGATTTAATGCGGATGATTTTGTCAATGCATTATTTCAGAACAAGTAGGAAAGTGGAGGAAGTATATGATGACATTAGACAAATTCGAGGAAGCATCAGAGATTGTTAAACAAGTGACCTTTCGAACAAAATTAGTTTACAGTGAATATTTTTCAGATGTGACTGGTAATAAAGTATATTTAAAACCTGAAAACATGCAATATACAGGAGCTTATAAAATTCGTGGTGCTTATTATAAGATTAGTACCTTAACAGATGAACAAAGGGGTAAAGGTTTAATTACATCCTCTGCTGGAAATCATGCTCAAGGGGTGGCTTATGCAGCTAAGCTTTATGATGCCAAGGCAATTATTGTTATGCCTACAACTACTCCATTAATTAAAGTGAATAGAACAAAAAGTT
>CAYOAJ010000068.1:0-4435 GCA_964401895.1 uncultured Herbinix sp. | reverse complement strand
GTGCAGAAGTTATTCTTCATGGAGATGTCTATGATGATGCATATAAGCATGCTTGTAAATTAGCTGAAGAAAAAGGTTATACACTTATACATCCATTTAATGATGAGGTTATTGCAACAGGACAGGGTAGCGTAGCTATGGAAATCTTTAAAGATCTTCCAACTGTCGATACTATCGTAGCTCCTGTAGGTGGAGGAGGGTTGCTTGCTGGTGTGGCAACTCTTGCGAAGCAATTAAATCCTAATATCAAGGTGATTGGTGTTGAACCAGCAGGTGCAGCTTGTATGAAAGCTTCTCTTGCTGCTGGAAAGATAGAAACAGTTAATGATATTGATACAATTGCTGATGGAACTGCAGTTCAAACACCAGGAGATGTAATTTTTCCATATGTGCAAAAATATGTAGATGAAATCATAACTGTTGAAGACGAAGAATTGATTGTAAATTTTCTTGATATAATTGAAAATCATAAGATGGTAGTGGAGAACTCTGGTTTACTTTCAGTTGCTGCATTAAAACATTTAAAATGTAAGAATAAAAATGTAGTATCTATTCTTAGTGGTGGAAATATGGATATTATAACTTTGTCATCTGTAGTACAACATGGACTTATTCAAAGAGGTCGTATCTTTACAATATCAGTTCAACTTCCAGATCGTCCTGGAGAACTTGTGAATGTTGCATCTGTAATAGCAGAGGCTAATGGTAATGTAATAAAGCTTGAACACAATCAGTTTATTAGTTTAAACCGTAATGCTGCAGTTGAATTAACTATAACCATGGAGGCTTACGGCCAAGAACATAAGAAAAAGATAGTTGAAGCACTTATAAGTGCTGGATATAATCCAAAGCATTGTCAACCTAGTAGTATTTATTAAAATAGCACTTGTAGACATAAATCCTTAAAAAGTTTATGAAGTATTTTAAAGAATTTTAGTTTACAGATACTTACAGGCTTGTTATAATATGAATATCTTTATATTCTGTTATATTCAAATTCTTTGTAGAATAAGATCTAATTAGTTGACATTCACAAAAAAATCAAGTATTATAAATATAGAACATAGGTTCGCATTAATAGGAGGATTATATATGGCGAAGGATGATAAGACAAGAGCATTGGATTCAGCAGTAGCTCAGATTGAAAAGCAATTTGGTAAAGGCTCTATAATGAAACTTGGTGAAGGTGTTGACAGCATGAATATTGAGTCGATACCCACTGGTTCCATAAGTCTTGATATAGCACTAGGAGTTGGAGGCATACCAAGAGGTAGAGTTCTGGAGGTATATGGACCTGAATCATCAGGTAAGACAACTTTAGCACTACATATGATAGCAGAAGTTCAAAAGTTAGGTGGGGTTGCTGCTTTTATAGATGCAGAACATGCTTTAGACCCTGCTTATTCTAAAAATATTGGAGTAGACATTGATGAATTATATATTTCACAACCAGATAGTGGAGAGCAAGCCCTAGAGATTTGTGAAACTATGGTTCGTTCTGGTGCTGTTGATATTGTGGTGGTTGACTCTGTAGCAGCCTTAACACCAAAAGCTGAAATTGATGGAGAGATGGGAGACTCTCATATGGGACTGCAAGCAAGGCTAATGTCCCAAGCACTACGTAAATTAACAGCAATAATTGGTAGATCCCAATGTATCGTTATTTTTATAAACCAATTAAGAGAGAAAATAGGAATTATGTTTGGTAATCCAGAAACCACAACTGGTGGAAGAGCACTTAAGTTCTATTCATCAATTCGCTTGGATATACGTAGAATAGAAACATTAAAGCAAAATGGTGAAATGGTTGGTAATAGAACCAGAGTAAGGATAGTTAAAAATAAGGTTGCTCCACCTTTTAAGGAAGCTGAATTTGATATTATGTTTGGTAAAGGGATTTCTAGAGAAGGTGATATCTTAGATTTAGCAGTAGAAGAAGATATTATTAATAAAAGTGGTGCTTGGTACTCTTATAATGAAATCAAGATAGGTCAAGGTAGGGAAAATGCTAAGCTATTTCTTTCTGAAAATCCAGATATATTTGAAGAAGTTGAGATGAAAGTAAGAGAGAAATATGATTTACCTACTGGAAAAAAAGATAAAGATGTTAAGAAAGAATCTAAAGATAAAAAGGAAAAGCAGGAAGAAAAGTAGTATAATATTGGACGAAATTAAAAGCTGTTCAGGTCTTTATTTAGGATTCTGAACAGTTTTTTATAATTATAACTATAAATATTGGAGAAATCATATGCACATTACTAATATTGAATATAAAACTAAAAACAAGATTAATATATACATAAATGAAGAGTGTTTATTTCAACTATATCCAAAAGACATAGAGCTTTATAATTTAGTTATAGGAGAAGAATTATCTTACGAGAAATATACAAGAATATTAGAAGATACACTTTTACCTAGGGCAAAGAAGAAAGCATTTAACATATTGAAACATATGGATAATACGGAATTTGAACTTCGCAGGAAGTTGAAAAATGCTTTCTATCCACAAGAAGTTATTGAAGCAACTATAGAATTTTTCTTAGAATATAATTATTTAGATGATGAAATGTATGCATATAATTATATTAAGTATAGGAAGAATAGCAGGAGCTGGAGATTTTTAAAAAACAAATTGCATACAAAGGGTATTAATAGGGAGATATTAGATAGACTATATATTCAGGAATATCTTGATAGTGATGAAGATCCTGAACTTATAGCTATAAAAAAAGAAATTGATAAAAAGAATAAAGACTTAGATGATTTACCTTATAAGGAAAAAGAAAAACTAATGGCGTCATTATATCGAAAGGGCTTTGATTTAGAGAAAATTAAGAGCTTTTTTAAAAAGCATGAATAGCCCTTGAAATCTCCTATATAATGGTATAAAATTTATATAGACATATAATTATCTTTTAACAAAATAACAAAATATAAAAGTGGAGGGCTGAATATGAGTAATAATGCACAACTGTCAGCAATTGATAGGATAACTACTTTGCTTGACACTAACAGTTTTGTTGAAGTCGGTGCTGATGTAACAAGTAGAAGCACAGACTTTAATATGACTCAAAACAAGATCCCCGCTGATGGTGTTATCACTGGTTATGGTACGATTGATGACAATCCCGTGTACATCTTTAGTCAAGATGCTAGTGTTTTAGGTGGTTCCATCGGTGAAATGCATGCAAAAAAGATAATAAGAATTTATGATTTAGCACTTAAAGTAGGTGCTCCTGTGATTGGTTTAGTAGACTCATCAGGTATGAGATTACAGGAAGCTACCGATGCTATGAATGGCTTTGGACAAATTTACATGAAGCAGACACTTGCTTCTGGTGTAATCCCTCAGATTACTGCCATATTTGGTGATTGCGGAGGGGGACTAGCTATTATGGCCTCTTTAAGTGATTTTACGTTTATAACAAAGAAAAATGCTAGGTTATTTGTTAATAGTCCCAATGCATTATCTGAAAATTATATTGAGAAAAAAAATACTTCAGAAGCTGATTTCGTGGCTTTGGCAGGCAATGTTGATTATGTAGGCCAAGATGAGAATGAAGTTTTACAAAAAATTCGTGAATTGATTTCTATATTACCAATTAATAATGAAGATGATACTTATTATACTGAATCTAAGGATGATATAAACCGTTTATTAACTAATGTTGAACCCGTCTTGAATGATTCAAGTAAGGTACTATCCTATATCTCAGATAAGAACTCCTTCTATGAACTTAAAGCTGATTATGCAAAAGAAATGGTTACAGGCTTTATTAACTTAAATGGCATGACCGTTGGTGCAGTAGCTAATAGAAGAGAAGTTTTAGATGAGGACAATAGTGTGGTGGAAAAGTTTGATGGTTCTCTTACTAGTGATGGTTGTAATAAGGCATCATCTTTTGTTAATTTCTGCGATGCCTTTAATATTCCATTATTAACCCTTACAAATGTAAGTGGTTTTAGTGCTACTGTTGAAGAAGAGAAAACTATAGCTAGGGCTGTTTCCCGGTTGACCTATGCATTTGCTAATGCTACTGTTCCAAAAGTGAACTTCATAGTGGGAGATGCTTACGGTAGTGCCTACATTAGCATGAATTCAAAACACATAGGAGCTGACCTTGTATTTGCTCTTCCTAATGCAAAAATAGGCATGATGGAGGCAGATTTAGCAAGTCAGATTATGTATGAAGGAGAAAGTGAAGAAGTTCGTAAGGAAAAGGCCAATGAATATAAGCAACTACAATCTAGTGCACAATCAGCTGCCAAGAGAGGATATATTGATGCTATCATAGAAGCTGATTCTATTAGAAAACATGCTATATATTCATTTGAGATGCTCTTTACAAAATACGAATATCGACCTTCTAAAAAACATGGATCTAAATAGAATGAGGTGAAAATATGGAGGCTCTACAAAAGGGTATTAGCA
>CAYOAJ010000067.1:0-9351 GCA_964401895.1 uncultured Herbinix sp. | reverse complement strand
ATAATACAGTAGCATGTACGATAGTTCCACAAGGAATAAATGTTTCCTATAGTTACTTTATAATTATTATTGCTATCCTAACAGGAACTTTTATATTTTCACTATACACAAATTTAACATTATCAAAGATTGAACTATAACAATATTTTTATTTCAAGATAGAAAGGAAACAAAATGAAGATATTATATTCTGAACTAAAAAAGATTAAAAAGAATTATATATTAATTTTTACTATTATTTTTAATATATATTTTATAATTACAATTTACAATGATTCATTCATAGAAAACATAACATTTCCTGGATACCTTATTTCATGTGTTTTATTTATGCATGTTATATATGGGGTTTTCTTTGCAACCTTTGCCTCTTCATTGATAATGCATAACGATTTTCAATGGAACACACTACTTTATAATACTCGAAGTATGTCACGGACAAAAATATATTTAATAAAGGAATTAATGGTTGTGATTTTTAGCTTCTTTTGCTTGATATTTTCTATAGCCTTTTTATTATTTATCTGTATACTAAATGGAAACTTAAGAAGCCTTACTAGCTATAATTTAATAGTACAGTTTTTTACAATTTTGTTTTACTTAATAACTGTAGGTTCATACTCTCTTAGTTTAACACTAATAACTAAATCTAGCATTTTTGCTATTATAGTTTCATCCCTATTATCATTTATAGAACCTGGTTTATATTCTTTTATTTCTGATAAATATTTAAAATGGCTACCTTTTTATAATTTTAGATCAATCTTTTATAGAATATTTGATAATCTAAAGATTCCCTCTATGTTTATAGTTCCTAAATCAAATTATCCTCCTATAGGATTTAGTATCGCTTATGTTTTGATTTTTTCACTTTTACCTATTGTTGCTGGATTACTTTATATAAATAAATATGAGATAAGGACTTAGAGCTGACCTTTGTCAAGTAGACAGGTTAAATAACTAAAAAATAATAGTGTAAATGCGACCATAATGCAGGTCGCATTTCTTTATTCCAAAATAGATTTGCTTATTTACCGTGTCTATTTTAGAGGTAGCATATCAGAATCTCTATCCTTATTAGATGCTTCTTCATTTACTTTCACACAAGTCCAACTTTTTAATACAAGCTACACTCTCTTCATATACTCCCCAGTCCTAGTATCAATACTAATAACATCACCTATCTCAATAAACAAGGGAACATTTACTTGTGCACCAGTTTCAACTACTGCTGGTTTTGTTCCTCCTGTTGCTGTATCCCCTTTGAATCCAGGTTCTGTTTCTGTAATCTCTAGTTCTACAAATAGGGGTGGCTCAATTGCAAACACTTTACCTTCATAAGCAAGAATCCTAACCTTTTCATTCTCCTTAACAAGTTCCATAGCATCTCCAACTGTTTCACCGTCCACGGCTATCTGCTCAAAAGTTTCTGGATGCATAAAATTATATAACTCTCCATCAAAGTACAAGTATTGCATATCTGTTCTTTCGATATGTGCTTGGGGAAATTTTTCTGAAGGACGGAATGTTTTCTCAATAAATCCACCATCCATGATGTTCTTTAACTTTGTCCTTACAAAGGCAGCCCCCTTACCAGGCTTTACATGCTGGAAGTCAACTACTTGGTATACACTTCCATCTATCTCCACTGTTAAACCATTTCTAAAATCACCTGCTGATACCATATCTCTTATTCCTCCTTAAAATTATCTACATTTTTTTATAACTCTATAAGATTTTTCTCTGAAGATGTGAAATTCTCATAGCCATCTTCGGTTACAACAACTAAGTCTTCTATTCTAACTCCACCAAAATCCCTTATATAAATTCCTGGTTCTACTGTTTCTACCATTCCAACTTCTAAAAGCTCATCCTCTGATGGGGAAAGTCTAGGTTCTTCATGAATAAATAGTCCAAGACTGTGACCTAGGCCGTGACCAAAGCTTCCCTCATAACCTGCATTATTAATTATATCCCTTGCAACCTTGTCAACTTCTTTACCAGCTATACCAGGGCGTATATGTTCTAGAGCTGCTTCTTGGGCCTCAAGGACTGTATTATAGATATCCTTCTGCTTCTGACTTGCCTTACCCATTACTATTGTTCTTGTCATATCGGAACAATATCCATTGTAGACACAGCCAAAATCCATGGTTATAAAATCTCCTTCTTCAATTTTCTTACGGGATGGCTCTGCATGGGGCATGGATGAATTAATACCAGATGCAACTATTGCATCAAAGCTTAAACCTTCTGCTCCATTGGTTTTTAATAGATATTCAATTCTAGCTGCTATTTCAAGCTCAGTCATTCCTGGTTTAATAAAGTTAAGGATCTCACTAAAAGTCTTATCACCAATAGCTTGGGCCTGCTTTATATACTCCAGTTCTTTAGGGGTTTTTATTCTTCTAAGTCTAGTTATATCATCCCCAACTGCAAAAAGTTCCTCTACATTAAGCTTCTTCTTAAGGTTCATATAATTATCATAAAGCATGTCCTTTGCTTCAAAACCAAGAATATTAATCTTATCTGCTTCTAGGATATCATTAATTGCTTGCTCATATCCACCATCACCAATAGTAATTACTTCATATCCCTTAGCTTCTTTTTCTGCTTGAAATGTATATCTAAAATCTGTTATAACTGCATGTCTTTCTTTTGAGATGTAGACATATCCTGTTTCCCCAGTAAAACCACTAATATATCTCATGTTTTTACCATTGGAGATAAGAATCCCGTCTATATTAAGCTTGTTAATTATTTCCCTAACCTTTTTGTAATTATTCATTCTTATCCTTCCTGTCTAAAGCAATTATTCCGTCTACCGCAAGGAGATATCCTTCCAGTCCTAGACCAGCAATCTGCCCACTACAAACTGGGGCAGTTACTGACTTGTGGCGAAACTCTTCCCTCCTATAAATGTTAGAAATATGGACTTCTATCTTAGGGACAGTAATTATTTCTAAAGCATCCCTAATAGCGTAACTGTAATGGGTAAAGGCCCCAGGATTTATAATTATCCCATCCACCTTATCACTATAAGCTTCTTGGATTTTATCAACAAGCTCACCTTCTATATTGGACTGGAAAGTTTCAATTTTTATTCCTTCAGTCTTAGCCTTTTCATCTAAAAGGTCCAGTAGGTAATCATAATCATTCTTGCCATAGACTCCCGGCTCTCTTATGCCCAGATAATTTAGGTTGGGACCATTTATCACTAATATTTTCATTACTATCCCCTGCCTTCTATTTTAGTGACAATAAAATCTCACTACATATTTCTTCAATAGTTTTGTTATCAGTCTCTACCACCTTATCAGCCACTTTAAAGTATATGGCTTGTCTTTCCTTAAGCAAAGTTTTTACCCTTTCTTCTGGGTTTTCTTTCAGTAAAGGTCTTGTACTATCACCACTTACCCTCTGAAGAATAGTTTCACTGCTAGCTTTAAGATAGATCACATGTCCAAGTCTAGTCAAGGCTTCCTGATTTTCTTTTCTTAAGGGCATGCCCCCTCCTGTAGCAAGGACTGTTTTATTAAGGGAGGAGCTTAGCTTGCCAAGTAATTCTGTCTCTAAGTTTCGAAAATTCTCTTGACCCCTTTCCTCAAATATCTGAGAGATGGGCATCCCTTCCTCTTCCTCTATTAAAATATCCGTATCCTTAAACTTGTAGGATATTTTTTTAGCCAGGTAGCTTCCTACCGTTGTTTTTCCAGAAGCCATAAAGCCCACTAATATAATATTTATATTACCCTTATCCTTCATCATGTCCTTACGATAAAAATGTAGAACTATACGCTCAAGTTTTCTCTTTAGGACAATCTGTATCTCTTCCCTTGGATTAATAGGCTTTACAAAATAGTTCATCAAGCCAACTCTCTTGGCTCCCCATACATCAGTGAAGAGTTGATCTCCAATAAAAACTGTTGTATTTTTATTGGTTCCCATCTTCTCCATTGCTTTATAGTAGTTTTTCTTCAGTGGTTTTTTACCATTATATATATAGTCTGTCTTAATATCACGGTTGAACCTTTCTACTCTTTCCTTATCATTATTAGATATAAGGCATACCTTGAAGCCACTCTTCCTTAGCCTTGATATTAATTCTATGGCTTCTGGGCTAGCATCAGCATCATGCTCTACCAGGGTATTGTCTATGTCAAATATAAGACCTCTATACCCCTCTTCATAAAGCTCTTCATAATCAATTGCATAAGCTGAATCTGCAATCCTTTTTGGATAAAAGATTTTAAACACAAAATGCCTCCATATTTATTAGATAATTAGTTTACAAATTACTTCCTACTAATAACTTTAATTAATTCTTCATTTCTAACCTTGGACTCCCTATCCACCATAGGAAAATTCATTAGCTTATAGGTCCATACTGCCCTTCCAATGTTATTTTCAATCAATAGGTCAATTAGGTCACTATGCCAATTAATATTACTTTCCATTGGAACATTTTCTATAATACCAAATTCTCCGCAGTATACAGGGACATTCCTCTCTTTAGCAAAATCAAGAGCTGGTTGTAGATAATTTCTCAAGTATTCTTTATCAACAGTCTCTGCAAATGTATATGTGTCCCTAAACTCCTGTGACTTTGCTTGATACTTTTCATATACGTCAGGCCCTGATGGATATGGAACGTCAAACTCCAAATCCTTAAGTAATGGCTCCCAACTTGCTTTCTGATGGGATAGGATATGAGGCTCGTAAAAATGAAATGTATATACTAGATTATCATCCTCTATTACTTCTAATTCATTTAAAGTATTAACACTATTATAGTGGTTACCACCAATAATGATGGTCCTATCTACATCAACTTCCCTAATAGCTTCAACCGCCCTTCTACTTAACTTATTCCAACGATCACTATTAGGCTCAACGATTTCATTTAAAAGCTCAAATACAAGATTATTCCCATATTCTTTATAACGCCTTGCAAATGCCTGCCATAGGGATACATATCTTTTCTGCAAGACCTCATCTTCAAAAAGCTTATTGTCGCTTAATGAATTAAAAGAGTAACCTGCTGCCCTGTGAAGGTCTAAAATAATATTTAGATTATATTTTTCGCACCATTTTATGCACTGATCTACATAGGCAAAGCCTTCTTCTTTATAAACAAATGGTTCCTTATCATCTTCTATAACCATATAGTCTATTGGCAGTCTAACATGGTCCATTCCCCATGATGCAATTTGCTTTATATCATCTTCTACTATAAATGTATCAAAATGTTCTTTACTTAAACTTCGAAATTGAGAAATCCAACCTCCAAGATTAACCCCAGTCATAAACCCTTCAAAAGTCTTCATAGTTTGCCATCCTCTCATAAGTAAATTATTCTACGTCAGAAGTACAGTTAGCACATTTAGTAGCCTTAATATTTATATCAGATAAACAATAAGGACATTTCTTAGTTGTAGGCTCCTTAACTGGCTCTGGCCCTCTTAGTTTATTAATCCATTTAACCATAATAAAAACTATAAATGCCATAATTATAAAGTTTATAATTCCTGATATAAACATTCCATAATTCACTGTTGCAGCTCCCGCATCTTTAGCAGCTTGAAGGGTCTCATACTTGTTGCCATCCAATGAAAGAAACAGGTTAGTGAAGTCGATATTGTTAGTTACTAAACTTAACAAGGGCATTAGGATATCATTAACCAATGAATTGACAATCCCGTTAAAGGCCCCACCTATAATTATACCTACTGCCAGATCAATCATATTCCCCTTTAGAGCAAATTTCTTAAATTCCTTTAACATATTCATTCCTCCTTGGTATTTAATATCTTATCTTAATTCTATCACTTTAATTATAAGATTCTTTTCTATAATCTGCAATATCAATAGTGCCGATTCTCTAACTATCAATCTCTAATCTTTTTTCATAAATAGCAACTTCACTGTAAGTGCCATCTTTTCTAATGCTTGAGGGGATTTTCTTTTTGAATTTCATTCCTGCCTTCTCCATAACTCTCCCTGAAGCTACATTAAGAATATCATGTCTTGCAATAACTTTTTCACATCCTATGTCACATAACATATAGTGGATAACTGCTCGTAAGGCTTCAGTCATTATTCCATAATTCCAGTATTTACTTCCTAAGCAATATCCTATCTCACAAGACCTACCTTTTTCATTAAAAACTTCTACACTAATAGTGCCAACTACTGCTTCTTGCTTCTTTAGATAAATAGCCCAATTATAATAATTGTCCCTATTATAATTATTAATCCAGTATCTTATACAGCTTTCTACAGCTTCAATCTTTCTATAGGGCCCCCAAGGTAAAAACTTGCATACCTCAGAATCAGAGGCCCAATTATAGAACATATCTCTTGCATCTTCCATTTCGAACCTTCGTAAAATAAGACGAATCGTTTCAATTATATTAGTCCCTTTATGATTAAACATTTTCTCACCCTTTCAGAAAATGAATATACAAAGGTTAATAAAAATATACCATTTATATTACTTTCTTTGAGATAGTCAATTTAATGTCTTAGTTCTATATCCTTGTCGTTCAACACCTCTAAGAGCTTATCTACCATCTCTTTGATTTCTTCACCCTTTAAGGTTCTATCCATGGCAACAAATTCAAATCTTATTGTCATACTATGCTTACCAGAAGGCAATTCCCTATCTTCAAATATATCTACAAGGTAGAATTTGTTTAGATACTTACTCTCATATTCCTCAATGTAATCCACAATGTTTTCGTATCTAAGAGACTTATCCACAATAAGGCTTAAATCCATCGTAACTCCGGGGAATCTAGATACTTCTTTGTATTCTAATTCTTTTTTCTCTATACTTTCCATATCAAGAATGTCAATCTCAGCAAAAGCCACATTGAGTTTATTATCTATATTATCCTTAACTCTTGGATTTATAAGAGAGAAATATCCTATATCTTTACCCTCTAGTAAAATTGCTGCTGAATTAACTGGGTGAACATAGTTATATTTATTTAGAGCTTCTTTTTCTGCAAATGTAGGCCTAATATTCTTAATAGACATAATCACTTGCTCTATAATTTCTTTTAATTTAAAGTAAAGGTCCTTTTCACTTGACTTCTTACTAGTGATAACTATTCCAAGTCTTTTTCTTTCATTAGCCATGCCATCTTCTAACAAACCGTCTGCTACTCGGCCAATCTCAAAGATTCTAATCTCTGAGCTATAATCTAGATTTTTTGGAATAAATCCAAGAAGACTAGGGATCATTGTTGACCTTATTGTATCATTTTCAGCAGTTAAAGAGTTTACAACACGTATATTTGGCTCTGTTTTAATTCCAAGTTCTTTGTTGTTTTTAGTTTCATACCAAATATAAGAATGGACCTCGTTCATAGAATAACGGTCAGCTAGTAGTTCCTTTATTCTATATTCATTATCTTGTTCTTTGCTATGGTGAACTGGTGTTATTAAACCTTTAGTTGATCTAATTTCAAAATTATCATAGCCATAAATTCTTGTGATTTCTTCTATAATATCTGCCTTTATAGTAACATCTTTTGTTGCCCTCCATGAAGGAACTATAACTTCAAAGTTATCATCCTTACGGGACACTTTAAAACCTAGAGCTGTTAGTGTTTCTTCTATCCATGGTGATTTTATATCAATACCTGTTGTTTTATCAACATACTTTTTGTCAAATGTGATTTTAACTGTATCATATCTTTTAGCATAATTATCAGATAGTCTGGAAGTCACTTTAGCTTCTGGATTTATATCCAGTAGTAGTTTTAGGAACCTTTCTATTGCTAGGCTAGTTAATTCCGGATCAAGAGTTTTCTCATATCTTGAGCTGGCATCACTACGAAGTCCTAATCTTGTTGCTGCCCGGCGAATAGTTGCTGCGTCAAAATTAGCTGACTCCAGTAATACAGAATCAGTATCATCAACGATTTCAGATAATGCTCCACCCATAACACCGGCAATTCCTACAGGTTCTTGGTCATCACAAATCATAAGCGTTTCAGTATCTATCTTTCTTTCTTCCCCATCTAGAGTTGTAAATGTAAATGGCTTATCAAAGGTCTTAACTCTTATGCTAGAAACCTTACTACTATCGTATGCATGCATAGGCTGACCAAGCTCTAGCATTAGATAATTAGTTAGGTCAGCTAACAAGTTAATAGGCCTCATACCACAATAAGTAAGTCTTATCTTCATGTTAATAGGTGATGATTTTCTAGTAATATTGTCAGCCTTAATACAAGAAAAACGAAAAGCCTTATCCTTATCTTCTATATCTATATCAATTTCTTCTAAGTCTTTATAAATCTCAGTATCATGAAGGTCAATTGGCTTTAAAGGTCTTTCTGTCAAAACTGAAATTTCCCTTGCAATTCCATAATGGCCCCAAAGGTCAGGACGGTTTGTTAAGGATTTATTATCAACTTCAAATACAAGATCGTCTAGTTGCATAAATTCTTTTATATCCGTGCCAAGCTCATATTTATCTTCTAAAATCATTAGGCCTGAATTGTCATCACTTATGCCTAATTCGGCCTCTGAACAACACATTCCTCTACTTTTAACACCTACTATTTCAACTTCCTTAATCTCAAGGTCACCAACCTGGCCACCTAATTTAGCAAATGGAACAATAGCACCAACAAATATATTGGGGGCTCCACAGACACACTCAATCTTGTCTGTACCTATATCAACTGTAACTAGATGAAGTTTCTTAGAATTAGGATGGTCCTTAATATCCACTAACTTACCAACAACAACATCCTTAATATCCTTACCCATCTCATATACTTCTTCAACCTCTGCAGCAGATAGGGTAAAGCGATTAATTAAATCCTTTAAATCCACACCGCTTAGGTCTGTAAATTCTGATATCCAATTCATTGAAATTAACATAACTTATATCCTCCTATCTTGTAAACTGCTTTAACTGTTTTAGATTACCACTGTTAAACATTCTTATATCTTTAACATTATACCTCATCATAGCAAGCCTTGTTAGTCCTAATCCAAAGGCAAAACCTGAATACTTATCAGTATCTATGCCTCCCATCTCCATAACATTAGGATGTATCATTCCACAAGGTAGAAGCTCTATCCAGCCTGTTTGCTTACAAGTAGGACAACCATCACCGTCGCAGATCAGGCAAGAGATATCAAGTTCAAAACCTGGTTCAACAAAGGAGAAAAACCCTGGTCTTAATCGTACTTTTACATCCCTTTCAAAAACTTCAACTAATAAAACTTTCATAAAGTATATAAGATTTGATATGGATATATCCTCTCCAATCATCATACCCTCTAGCTGGAAGAAAGTATTTTCATGACTGGCATCTAAATTCTCAT
>CAYOAJ010000066.1:0-9400 GCA_964401895.1 uncultured Herbinix sp. | reverse complement strand
ATTGCGGATGGTGAAAGCACAATTATCGAAAAGATCTTTGAATCCCGCTATCAAAATGTTAGTCAATTAAAGAAGATGGGCGCAAAAATTGAAGTGGATGGAAAGAAAGCAAAGATAAAAGGTGTTAACAAGTTACAAGCAGCAAGTGTATATGCCAATGATCTAAGAGGAGGGGCAGCATTAGTAATTGCTGGTCTGATTGCTGAAGGAACAACAATAGTTAATAATTCAATCAATATTCAACGAGGATATGAGGACATATGTAGGGATTTAAGCCTACTAGGAGCAGACATAGAATATTGCAATAAAGATTAAGCATAGGAGCTGAAAAAAGGATGCCAAGGAAACACAATAGTGTACCAAAGAGAATATTCAAAAAAATACTTAAGCTAGTATTAATAGTGGGAATTCCGATTTTTGTGTTTTCTTATGTATTTAGCTTGCAAGAAATCAATGTAAAAGGTTCTACTAGAAATACAGAAGAAGTAATAAAAGATTATCTTATACAGTCAAAACTGGATTCAAATACATTGATTTTATATACGAAAAAAAAATATTTACAAGAGGTAGAAATACCCTTTGTTGAGAAAATGGATATAAAACTAGGGGGATTCAACTCAATTGATATAAGGATATATGAGAAGAGTGTAACAGGTTGTGTTAAATTTATGGGAGATTACTTATATTTTGACAAAGATGGAGTGGTGGTGGAATCTTCTTCAGAGCGTTTAGAGGATATACCCTTAATAAAAGGACTTGATTTTGACAAAATTATATTACATGATAAACTAGAAGTACAAAATGACGATTTATTTGATGTTATACTTAATTTAACACAACTAATCCAATTATATGATTTAAAAGTAGATAATATTTCTTTTAATTTTCGCAATGAGGTTACTTTAGACTGTGATAATGTTAAAGTCTTTTTAGGTAAAAAGAAGTCCTATGATCAGCCTTTGGGAGAACTAAAAAATATTTTGCTAGAAGCTGGTGATTTACTAAGCGAATTAGATTTAAGCAACTTTGAAAAAGGATATATCTATGGAAAATCAGGAGAAAATTAGAAATCTTATGTAGGACCTATAATAATTCAAGAAATTTAAAATAAAGCTTGATTATTTGGGAAATTCAAGATAATATAGATATAGTATATAAAACACAATAAATTGTATGTTAAAAAAAAACAATCCCATCATAATGTGGTTTTTCTAAAATCTATTTAACTGTTGGGGACGAATGTAGAACAAATAATAATGATTACTATGAAGGAGGAATTAACCTTGCTTGAGATAAGAACAAATGAGGCAGATGCAGCTGCTAAGATACTTGTTATTGGAGTAGGTGGAGCAGGTAATAATGCCGTTAATCGAATGATAGAAGAGAACATCTTAGGGGTTGATTTTATTGGTGTAAATACGGACAAGCAGCACCTTAAAAATTGCAAGGCTCCACAGTGTATCCAGATAGGTGAAAAACTAACCAAGGGTTTAGGTGCTGGTGCACAGCCTGAGATAGGTAAAAAGGCTGCTGAAGAAAGCCGTGAGCAATTAACTGAGATAATTACAGGAGCAGATATGCTTTTTGTTACCTGTGGAATGGGTGGAGGAACTGGTACAGGTGCAGCACCTGTTATTGCACAGATAGCTATGGAGATGGGTATTTTAACAGTTGGAATAGTTACTAAGCCATTTAAGTTTGAAGCTAAAGCTCGAATGGATAATGCACTTAAGGGAATTGAAGAATTGAAAAACAATGTGGATACCCTAATTGTAGTTCCCAACGATAAGCTATTAGAAATAGTAGATAGAAGGACCACTATGCCAGAGGCCTTAAGTAAGGCTGATGAAGTTTTACAACAAGGAGTTCAGGGAATAACTGATTTAATTAACGTACCTGGGCTAATTAACCTAGACTTTGCCGATGTGCAGACTGTAATGAAGAGTAAGGGCATTGCCCATATTGGTATTGGTTTTGGTAATGGTGATGATAAATGTATAGATGCAGTTAAAGAAGCAATAACAAGTCCATTGTTAGAGACAACAATAGAAGGGGCTTCCCATGTAATTATCAATATCTCTGGAGATATATCTTTGATTGAAGCTAATGAGGCTGCAACACTTGTGCAGGAATTAGCTGGTGATAATGCCAATATTATCTTTGGTGCTATGTATGATGATGCAGATCCTGATACAGTATCTATTACAGTTATTGCAACAGGACTTGAAGAACATTCGAAGGAAATGGTTAAGACACCTGATTTTCTGAAGAAGTCAGTAAGTCAGAACACAAGACCAGGTCAAAGTCCAAGGCCAGATTATGGTATAAATAGAAGTACTCCTTCCACTGGTACATATGCTAGTAGTTCTACAGATAGGTCTAGGCAGGAAAGGCCAGAAAACAGGCCAGATAATAGACCAGAGAATAGACCTAATAGAAATGTAAGCAATAATAATGAATCAGGAGGAATTAAGATACCTGAATTTTTACAAAAGAATAGACATAATAAATAAAATATTAAACTATAAAATGCAATGACAAAGACTGTCAAATTATTGATTAAATAATAATTTGATAGTCTTTTTTAATTGTGGAGAAAAAGTTTTATATTATCTTGTAGTAAAAGAAAAATGAAAAGTATAGATCCCCTACTAGGAAATGACATTATTTGGATGGTACTTCTGTTATGATTATTTTGTAGACCAGACTTAATGGAGGTGAATTTTGTATCTAGAAGTTTATCCAGATCTAATCTTTATACTAAATTTTTTCTATGACTTAGTACTGTTACTGATAGTTAAGAAAATTAATAGGAATAAAAGTACTAGGCTTAGGTTAATCGCAGCCTCAGCATTAGGAGGATTAGTTGCAGTTTTAGTAAGTATGTTTATATGGATGCATTATTTACTTCGATTCTTTCTGATGTATATTCTAGCTAGTGTATTTATGATTTTAATAGCCTTTGGAAAAGGAAAAGTATCAGACCTAATAAAACAGGTGATTTTACTTAATATTATATCATTTTTAGCTGGAGGACTTATTAATGCAGTATATTACCATAGCAATTTCCGATTAGTATTTTTAAATCTAGGGAGGGGAATTGTATTAAGTAATATTTCCTATAAGTTAATTGTCTTAATGTTTTCACTATTCTTACCACTAGTTGTTATCTTACTTTATCTTAAAAGGTGGTATGAAAAAAACAGGCCACTAATCTATAAAGTTGACTTGGTTTATGGGGAAAATAAAATTACTGCAAATGGGCTTATGGATACAGGCAATTGCTTGTATGATCCAATTTTACAAAAGCCAGTTATATTAATTGAAGATAAGCTAATAGAGAGTTTAGTGACTCCTGAGTTTTATAAAGATATACATAAGATAAAGGAAAGTCAAGATGAGAGCCAATGGGACTTCATAAGTACAGATTTACCAAAACTACGATTTATTCCTTATAAGTCAGTAGGAAAATCAGGAATCTTATTAGCTATAAAATTAGATGAGCTTCTAATATATACAGAAAGAGAAACTATATGTAATGAGAAAGTTATTGCAGCTATTTCAGATAATAGTCTGTCTACAAAGGACATCTATCAAGTTATTTTGCACAGGGAATTAATAAATCTTTAACTTTTAGGAGGTTACTTAATGCTTTTAAAATTGTCAATACATAAAAAATTTCATTTTAGGATGATCCCAAATCTAAAAACTATATTTTTTGGGCAAAGAGGAGAAATACACTATATTGGAGGCTCTGAAGTATTGCCTCCTCCACTAGGGCCTGTAAGAGAAGCAGAAGTAATAGCTGGACTAGGAACAGAGCAGGATAGTGAGATGAAGGCTGTTCTCATAGAACATAATCTAAGACTTGTAGTATATATAGCCAAAAAATTCGATAATACAGGCATTGGAGTTGAAGACCTAATATCAATAGGCACAATTGGACTAATAAAAGCAATTAATACATTTAAACCGGAGAAGAAAATCAAACTGGCGACATATGCATCCCGTTGCATAGAGAATGAGATTCTGATGTATCTAAGGAGAAACAATAAGGTTAAGTTAGAAGTATCCATAGATGAGCCTCTTAATGTTGACTGGGATGGAAATGAATTATTATTGTCAGATATACTGGGAACAGATGAAGATATTATATCTCGTAATATTGAAAAAGAAGTTGATAGAAAATTATTGAGAAAGGCTTTATCTCAATTATCTAAGCGTGAACGAACAATTGTAGATCTAAGATATGGTCTTAATACTGAAGATGGTAGTGAGAAGACCCAAAAAGAAGTTGCAGACCTACTGGGAATATCTCAGTCTTATATATCCAGGCTTGAGAAAAAAATTATTAAAAGATTAAAAAAAGAAATGGTTAGGTATGAATAGGACTTTGGTAATTATTACATTGCAAAAAACCGTATAAAGACATAGCAAAAAGTGAATCATTAAACTATCACATAAAAGATGGAATGAATGATTCGGAGGTTTCGTTATGGCTGTTTATAAAGTTGAGATTTGCGGTGTAAATACATCTAAATTGCCATTGTTGAAAGACAATGAAAAGGATGAATTGTTTCAAAAAATATTAAATGGGGATATGGAAGCCAGGGAAAAATATATCAAGGGCAATCTAAGGTTGGTATTATCAATAATTCATAGGTTTACCAATAGTAATGAAAATGTTGATGATTTATTTCAGATAGGATGTATTGGTTTGATGAAGGCTATTGATAATTTTGACTTAAGACATAATGTCAAATTTTCCACCTATGCTGTACCTATGATTATTGGAGAGATAAGGCGTTATCTAAGGGATAATAATGCAATTCGTGTAAGCCGTTCTCTTAGGGATACAGCTTATAAGGCTATATATGCTAAAGAGGCTCTTACTAAGAAGAATGAGAAAGAACCTACAATTAATGAAGTTGCAGAAGAATTAGGCGTTAGCAAGGAGAATATAGTATATGCTCTAGATGCAATTCAAAGTCCTATGTCTTTATATGATCCAGTTTATGTAGAGGGAGGAGACGCCTTATATATAATGGATCAAGTTAGAGATAAAAAGAGCAAGGAAGAAAACTGGTTAAGAGAGATATCCTTACAAGAGGCTATGGAAAAGCTACCTGAACGAGAGCATAATATAATAGATTTACGCTTTTTTAAAGGGAAGACTCAGATGGAAGTTGCTGAGGAAATCCATATCTCTCAAGCCCAAGTTAGTAGGTTGGAAAAATCCGCATTAAAAAATATGCGTAATTATTTATCTTAATTAATATTTTCTTTATTTTTCTTTATGTGTTAAAATATAAAAGTGTATTTTAACAAGTGAGGTGAAATAAGATGAAAGATACAATGTTGACCTATTTCTCCGATGTTTTTGGGGATAAGGAAGATGTTAATGTGTATTTTGCTCCAGGAAGGGTTAATCTTATTGGGGAGCATACAGATTATAATGGAGGCCATGTTTTTCCATGTGCACTAACCATAGGAACTTATGGAGCTGTAAGACCACGTAAGGATAATGAATTAAGATTTTATTCTATGAATTTTAAGGAGAAAGGGATTATTACCTGCTCTTTAGATGATATATCTTATAATAAAGAAGATGACTGGGCAAATTACCCAAAGGCTGTCCTTTGGGCTTTTGACCAGCTTAATATTGCTTCGATACATAAGACAATCAACAGAGGTATGGATATCCTTATCTATGGTAACATTCCCAATGCTTCTGGCTTATCATCTTCAGCAAGTATTGAAGTTCTAACAGCTTATATTGCAAGAGATTTGTACAAGATCTCCGTGGATATGATTGATATAGCCCGTTTATGTCAATATGCAGAGAATGAATATATAGGTGTTAAATGCGGGATCATGGATCAGTTTGCTATAGCAATGGGTAAAAAGGATCATGCTATTTTCCTAGATACAAACACATTGGAATATGAATATGCACCTATTAATTTATTAGATGCCAAAATCGTCATTGCCAATACTAATAAAAAAAGAGGTTTATCTGATAGTAAATACAATGAACGAAGAGAAGAGTGTAATAAAGCTCTAGAGCTTCTAAAGACTGTAGTTGATATTGAAAGTCTTGGAGAATTAAATCAAGAAGAGTTTGATAAATATAAGGCAATAATTAATGATGATATATTAATCAAAAGAGCAAAACACGCTGTCTCTGAAAACATTAGAACAATTAATGGAGTCCAAGCGTTAGAGGATAATGACCTGGATACATTTGGACAGTTAATGAATCAATCCCATATATCTTTACGTGATGACTATGATGTAACAGGGATTGAACTAGATACTTTAGTAGAAGCTGCATGGAAGCAAGATGGGGTTATAGGTTCTAGAATGACTGGTGCTGGCTTTGGAGGTTGTACTGTTAGCATTGTCAAAAGTCAATATATAGATAAATTTGTTGAAAAAGTAGGAGAATTTTATTATAATAAAATTGGCTACAAGGCAGATTTTTATATTGTGGAAATAGGAGATGGACCAAGTAAATTGTAGGAATAATTATTACAAGAAGATAAAGTGTGATACTATTATTATACAAGGAGTGTGATTATGAAGAATTTAAGTAAAAATTCAGTAAAAAAATTTGATTTCAAGGGAAAGACATACCGTTATTATGACATTAATACCTTAGACCAAGAGGGTTATAATGTGAAAAACATGCCCTATTCCATTAAGGTGATGTTAGAACAGGTATTAAGGCAGTGTGATGGTCTAGCAATTACTGAAGAACATATTAAAAATATTGCCGCATGGTCCAATGAAACTAATGAGGGTGAGGTACCATTTAAACCAGCAAGAGTGATTCTTCAGGACTTTACAGGGGTACCATCTGTTGTTGATTTAGCAGCTATGAGATCAGCATTTAAAGAAATTAATCAAGATAAAGAGGGGAATGTTGACCCTGAGCTTCTTGATAGAATTAATCCAGATGTTCCAGTTGATTTAGTAATAGATCACTCTATCCAGGTAGATTCCTATGGACAGGATTCTGCTATAGATGATAATGTGGAACTAGAATTCAAGAGAAATAAGGAGCGTTATCAGTTCCTAAACTGGGCACAAAAGGCCTTTGATAATTTTTCTGTTGTTCCTCCATCAACTGGTATTATCCATCAAGTTAACCTTGAATATTTAGCTCAAGTTGTTGTTTCTAAGGAAGAGGATGGAGAAGTATTACTTTACCCAGATACCCTTATGGGAACAGATTCTCATACGACTATGATTAATGGCCTAGGTGTATTAGGTTGGGGCGTTGGTGGAATAGAGGCAGAGGCAGCAATGCTAGGACAACCTTCCTATTCTCCGATTCCAGAAGTTGTAGGAGTTAAGTTAAGTGGTAGCCTACCTAAGAGAACTACAGCAACAGATTTAGCCTTAGTAATAACCCAGCTTCTTAGAAAAAAGGGGGTAGTAGGTAAATTTGTAGAGTTCTATGGACCAGGGATTAAGAACTTGTCCCTAGCGGATAGGGCAACAATCGCCAACATGGCACCAGAGTATGGAGCCACTTGTGGATTTTTCCCTGTAGATGATGAAACTCTTAACTATCTAGAATTAACCGGACGTTCTAAAGAGCAAATAGAATTAATTAAAGAATATTTAACTAGAAATTCAATGTTCTATGATGAAGATGTTAATCCTAAATATAGTGACCAAATAGAACTGGACTTATCCACTGTAGAGGCATCTCTAGCAGGACCTAAACGTCCTCAAGACCTTATAGTTCTAGGAGATATGAAGGAGGAATTCCGTAAATCCGTAACTAATCCAAGTGGTAATTCAGGACATGGTCTATCAGAAGATGAATTTGATAAAGAAGTAAATGTGAAATTTTCCGATGGAAGAGAAAGTACAATGAAGACAGGTTCAATTGCCATTGCTTCAATTACTTCTTGTACTAATACATCTAACCCTTCTGTTATGCTAGGAGCTGGAATTTTAGCCAAAAAAGCAGTAGAAAAGGGTCTTAAGGTACCTGCTCATGTTAAGACATCTTTGGCACCAGGTTCTAAGGTTGTTAAAGGATATTTAGAAGATGCAGGCCTTCAGCCTTATCTAGATGAACTTGGCTTCCAGATAGTTGGCTATGGATGTGCTACTTGTATTGGTAATTCAGGTCCTCTACCCGAAGAAGTTTCTGTTGCAATATCAGAAAATGATTTGCTAGCAACATCTGTTCTATCAGGAAACCGTAACTTCGAAGGAAGAATTCATTCTCAAGTAAAGGCAAACTACTTAGCTTCCCCTCCATTAGTAGTAGCTTATGCTATAGCAGGGACAGTAGACATTGACCTTACAAGTGAACCTCTTGGCAAAGACAAGGATGGTAACGATGTATACCTAAGTGATATCTGGCCTGATCATGATGATATTAATGAAGCAATAGGTAAATTTGTTCAACCTGACTTATTTAAGAGAGAATATAAGACTGTGTATGATGATAATCCATTATGGAATGCTATTGAATCAGATGATAATAAATTATATGATTTTGATCCAAAGTCAACTTATATTCAGAACCCACCATTCTTTGAAGGTTTATCAAAAGAGCCAGAGGAGATAAAAGCTTTAGAAGGACTTTCAGTAATAGCTAAATTCGGTGATTCCATAACAACAGATCATATATCACCGGCGGGAGCTATAGCTAAAGACTCTCCAGCAGGGAAATGCTTAACTGACAAGGGAGTTTCTATTAGAGAATTTAACACCTATGGTTCTAGAAGAGGAAACCACGAAGTTATGATGAGAGGTACATTTGCCAACATAAGAATTCGTAATCAGATTGCACCAGGCACTGAGGGTGGATACACTACTTACTGGCCAAGTAAAGAAGTAATGCCTATATACGACGCTTGTATGAAATATAAAGAAAATGATACAGGATTAGTTGTTCTTGCTGGTAATGATTACGGTATGGGCTCTTCAAGAGACTGGGCAGCAAAAGGACCTAGCCTACTTGGTATAAAAGCAGTTATTGCAGAAAGTTATGAGAGAATACATCGTTCCAACTTAGTAATGATGGGAGTTCTACCACTGCAATTCTTAGAAGGTGAAAGTGCTGATAATCTAGGACTTACTGGAGAAGAAAGTTTGGATATAGATATAGATGATTCAGTAAAGGCAAGAGATATAATTAAAGTTACGGCAACAAGTCCAGAGGGTAAGGTAACAGAATTTGATACAATTGTTAGATTTGACTCTGATGTTGACGTTGACTATTATAGACATGGAGGAATTTTATCCATGGTTCTAAGAAGAAAAATGTTATAATTGCATAAAAGCTTTAATGAAAAATTGGCTAGGACAAGAGGTTTGTCCTAGCCAATTTTAATGTGTGCCAGGCATGGCACTAGTCTTACTGGTGAAAGTC
>CAYOAJ010000065.1:0-9423 GCA_964401895.1 uncultured Herbinix sp. | reverse complement strand
TGCCGTAGGGGAATTGGCCTAATGCAAGGGATAGAATTATCCATCCCAGTTGGAGACCTTATAAAAAGAGCCCAAGAATTAGGGTTAATACTAATATCAGCAGGCTCTAATGTAATTAGGTTTTTACCACCACTGATTATAGAAGAAGAGCATGTGGATCTAATGATTGAGATATTGAGACAATCATTAGATGGTAGATAAACAACCGTCAACAGCCGGTCTGCGCAAATCAATACACACAAGCCAGATTCATATGTTAGGTTATTTAGGGCTTTTGTTGTTAGTTTATTGGGGGAATCATTATTGTACATACTTCATTAACTATATTTAGTAGCCATGAATGGCTTGTGTGGAAATCTTGTGTTGAACTGTATATTCGTACTGATAAATGGAAATATTAATAAATGATGGTTTATTAATGTTTTGATTAATATGAATAGAGAGGTTCTACTTTATGACTGGAGTTTTAATTGCCATTATTTCAGGTGCTTTAATGAGTATACAAGGGGTTTTCAATACAGGGGTAACCAATCAAACAAGTCTGTGGGTTGCCAGTACTTTTGTGCAGTTTACTGCTTTATTAGTTTCTTTACTTGCCTATTTTATTACTGGAAAACAAGGGAGTTTTTCTACTCTTTTAAAGATAGATAGTAAATATATGCTACTTGGGGGAGTAATGGGTGCATTTATTACCTATACAGTAATTAAAAGTGTAGGTGACTTAGGACCAGCTAAGGCAAACATGTTAATAATAACATCCCAACTAATTGTTGCTTATCTAATAGAGTTATTCGGTATCTGGGGAATGGATAAAGTCTCTTTTGAGTGGAGAAAACTTATAGGAGTAGCAATAGTAGTGATAGGAATAATCATTTTTAAATGGGAGTAACTTTGTTCTAAATGCCTATTGTAAATATCCTGTTGATTATGTAAAATGATAATAGCTTTAAAAAGTATGAGGGTACTTTAAGTCTTCTTTTGAAACTTTTGAGAATAGTTGCAAAGGAAGAGTATTATGAAAAGACAAGATATAAAGAAATATGTTATAATAGGACTTACCTGCTTGTTCTTATTAATAGCAGGTATATCTTATAGTTTAAATTATAATAAAGTTGATTCTTACATCTCTCTAGATGAAAGCCAAACAGACTCAGAAGAGCAAGAAATTAGTCCCGCCCCAATTGAAAACTTTGAAGAGACAAAGGAGGATATAATTCCTCAAATATACGTACATATATGTGGTCAGGTAAAAAAGCCAGGTGTATATTCAGTAGATTATGGATCTAGACTTATTGATGTTATTGAGCTTGCAGGTGGTTTTTGTAAAGAGGCGGCCAAGGATTATATGAACCAAGCCCAAGTAGTTGAAGACGGTTCAAGAGTTTATATACCCTCTAATGAAGAAGTTGAAGAACTTAGTGTGGAAGAGTATATGACTAGTAGTGACTTGTCTAATGAACAATCAGGGAAAGATAACTTAGTTAATATTAATAAGGCTGATGAGAATGAACTTATGACTTTACCAGGAATAGGTGAGTCCAAGGCTAAAAGCATTTTAGAATATCGTAATTCTCATGGTGACTTCAAGAAGATTGAGGATATAATGAAGATATCTGGTATTAAAGAAGGTCTTTTTAGAAAAATAGAAGATAAGATTTCTGTAAGATAATAAAGAACATAAAAAAATAGAAATGTAACATATTAAAGTGCAAATAATGAGGTGATTGAATGGGAAAGAAAGTGCTTGTAGTAGATGATGAAAAATTAATTGTTAAAGGAATCCGCTACAGTCTAGAACAGGATGGGATGGAAGTAGACTGTGCCTATGATGGTGAAGCTGCAGTAGAGGCAGCAAAGAAGACGGAATATGATATTATCTTATTGGACCTTATGCTTCCCAAATTATCTGGGCTAGAAGTATGTCAACAGATAAGAGAGTTTTCCAATGTACCTATTATAATGTTAACAGCTAAAGGTGAGGACATGGATAAGATTCTTGGATTAGAATATGGTGCAGATGATTATATTACAAAACCCTTTAATATTCTTGAAGTTAAGGCACGAATAAAAGCTATTATGCGAAGAAGCAATAAAAACAAGGAACAAGAACAAGAAGAGAAAATAGCTGTTGTTGGTGATATAAAATTAGATAGTGATAATAAAAGGGTTTTTATATCAGGAGAAGAGGCAAATCTAACTGCAAAAGAATTTGATTTACTTGAACTGCTAATTTTTAATCCTAATAAAGTATATAGTAGAGATAATTTACTTAGCATTGTGTGGGGGTATGACTATCCAGGGGATGTTAGAACTGTGGATGTTCATATTCGAAGATTGCGTGAAAAGGTAGAAAGTAATCCAAGCGAGCCCCAATATATACATACAAAATGGGGTGTTGGTTATTACTTCCAGGATCAAGGATAAAATAAGAAGTTTAAATAGTATGAGGTTGCATATATTTTTTATTTAAATCTTAGTAGGTATTGTACCTCTTACTATTTTATCATATGTTTTATTTAATACATATGAAGATAAGGCAATAGAGAATAAGGTTATTGAGCTTAGAGGCCATGGAAATAAGATAAATAATGTTGCAAACTCTATAGGATTTCTTAATCCCACTGATGACTTGGACAATGTTTCGGATTTTAACAGAATGGGTACCGAAGTTAAAAGATTTGCAGAAATATATAATGGAAGAATAATAATTGTTAATAACAGCCTAAACATAATTAAAGATACCTATGGTCTTCATGAAGGCCGATATCTTATCTCAGAAGATGTAATAAGCTGTTTTAATGGGACTAATGTTAATAAATATGACAGGGAAACAAATTATATAAAAATAACCTATCCAATCACTCATAGTGTTTCTAAGGAGATTATGGGTGTTATTGTAATGAACATTCCTACTAAAGAAATATTAAACATTAGAGATAACCTGGAAAGAAGAGCCCTTGTATTTATACTTACTCTTGCAGTTCTGATTGTGGTTTTCGCAACTTATTTTTCAAGGAAGCTAACAAAGCCACTTAATACTGTTATTAATTCTATAGATCATTTAAAAGAAGGTTATCTAGATGAAAAGGTATCGATTAAGGGTTATTATGAAGTGGAAAGAATATCTGAATCATTTAATCAGATGCTTGGTCGTATGCAAAAACTTGAAAATTCAAGACAGGAATTTGTATCGAATGTTTCCCATGAGCTTAAAACGCCTATAACATCTATAAAGGTTTTGGCGGATTCCTTATTAGCCCAGGAAGATGTGCCTGTGGAATTATATCGGGAGTTTTTACATGATATAACTGAAGAAATAGAACGTGAGAATAAGATAATTAATGACTTGTTAAGTCTTGTTAAGTTAGATAAGACTTCTGGTGATATGAATATTTCTAGTGTTAGTATTAATGAGCTATTAGAATTGATTTTGAAAAGACTAAAACCGATTGCAGAACAAAAGAATGTGGAAATTGTTTTTGAAAGCTTCAGACCAGTTTTTGCTGAAATTGATGAGGTAAAGTTATCACTTGCCATTTCTAACTTAGTGGAAAATGCTATAAAATACAATTATGAAGAGGGATGGGTTAGGGTTTCCTTAAATGCTGACCACAAATATTTTTATATCAAGGTTTCTGACTCAGGTATTGGTATTCCAGAGGAATCACAAGAACTTTTATTTGATAGATTTTATAGAGTAGATAAGGCAAGAGCTAGGGAAGCAGGGGGAACAGGCTTAGGGCTATCTATAACCCAGAATGTTATCCATATGCATAGAGGTGCAATTAAACTTTATAGTAAAGAAGATGAAGGGACAATATTTAATGTAAGAGTGCCCCTTAATTATGTGCAATAAGGTGTTAGCTAGTAATTGCCTTATAAGGGAGGAATGGAGACGATTATGAAGAAATATATAGGCATTATATATCTAATTCTTTTATCCTTCGTTATATCTGGATGTGATAATAATGCTACAGATGTTTCCGATAATGCAATAAAAGTTTATTATATTAATAGTAAAACATCAGCCTTAGGAAGTGTTAATTATATTCCTGAAGCCACAGATCCAGAGAGTATGGTTCATGAATTAATTAGAGAACTAAGGGCAGAACCTGAAAATGAGATTTTTAAGAAATCCATTCCTGATAATATCCGAATCAGTGACATAGTTTTTAGTGAAAACAGTTTGACTCTTAATTTTGAACAAAACTATAGTTCTTTAGAATCAATAACAGAGGTTATTTTACGGGCAGCTGTAGTTAGGACTTTGATTCAAGTTGATGGTATAGAATATATTGAGTTTTATGTAGCAGGTCAGCCTCTTATAGATCCTAATGGAGTTGTAGGCCTTATGACAAGTGAAGATTTTATAGAAAGCACTGGGGCAGAGACTGACTACAATATAACCTTGTACTTTGCTAATGAAACAGGTCAGGCTTTAGTTGAAACCAGCTCAAGTATTTATTATACAGGAACAGGATCCATTGAAGAGATGGTAATTAACCAACTAATTAATGGACCAACACAAACAGGTATGTATAATACTATTCCAGAGGGGACAACCTTGTTAAATATATCTACGAAAGATGGTTTTTGTATAGTAGATTTTAATGAAATCTTTCTAAAGGAGCTAGCTCCTATAAATGATGAAGTGTCCCTATCTCCTGAAGTAACAATATATTCAGTTGTTAATACATTGGTGGAATTACCAGGTATCAACAAAGTACAATTTTTGATTAATGGTGTTCCTCGGGAAAAATTCCGTGGTGACATTGTATTAAGCGAAACATTTGAAAGAAATTTAGAAATAATTGAAGGAAGTAAGTAGATATAAAACATTTTAAATGTATTGGGGGAGTAATAATTGATTAAGAGACCCTTAGTCTGGATGCTAGGAGCATATCTTTGGGGGATGTTCCTAGGATGGAATGGGTTTTCCTTAATTATTATAATTACTTTATGTATTTTTATATGTATATTAATTTACTGGCTTTTATATAGGAGTAAACTTAAGCTACTAACCAGTAAAGACAGTTTTATATGGTGTCTTCCGGCCTTTATTATATTGGGATTTATATTAATGGTAGATGTAATGAGGCCCCCTCCTATGGATCTTGCATTTGAAGATAAGGTAGTAGGCAGGTTAAATGGTGAAGTCACCATGAATGTGGCTAGGCAAAACAGTAATGTTTTACATCTTAAAGATGTTACTGTAGAGCTGGCAGATAACAGTATATATAGATGTGATAAAGTTATTATATATTATAGGGAAAGCAAAGAGTATCTTATTGGTAATAAAGTTACCGTCTATGGAACAATTCAGAAATTTTCAAAGGCCACAAATCCAGGCCAATTCAATGAAGACTTATACAATCGCATACAGAAGATAGATTATAAGGTAATGGCTGATGAAATAGAAATTATAGATTCAGACTATAAACCTTTTTATGCTTTTTTGGCTAGAATAAAGGAAAGATTTATGAAGCTATATGAAGATTTGCTTAGTGAAAGGGAATCGGGTGTGATAACTGCAATACTTCTTGGTGAAAAACATTTACTAGAGGATGAAGTCAAGGACTTGTATCAGGAAAATGGAATATCCCACCTTCTGTCTATATCAGGTCTTCATATCTCCTTAATTGGAATGACTGTCTACAATCTACTTAAGAAAATGAAAGCTGGACTTCATGTCTCTACTTTTGTATGCCTAGCTTTTATATATAGCTACGGTATATTGACGAATTTTAGTGTTTCTACAAATCGGGCCTTTGTAATGTTATCAGTTTCACTTCTTGCTAGAATATTTGGCAGAAGCTATGACATGTTATCAACTATGTCCTTAAGTGCATTAATTATTTTACTGCAAAATCCTCTGCAGATATTTAGTGCGGGTTTTTTACTGTCTTTTGGCTCTGTTCTTGGAATTGCTCTTATCATGCCTTCTTTAAAAAGTATAATCCAAGCTGAAAATAAAATTATAGATAGTGTGCTAATTAGTCTTAGTGTACAGCTAATGACACTCCCCTTGATACTTTACTTCTTTTATCAACTGCCTATCTATAGCATCTTAATTAATCTTATATTGGTGCCTCTTATGTCAATGCTTGTTATTAGTTCATTAATAGCTGGAATTGTAGGTCTTATTCACTTGTCCTTTGGAGTTTTCCTTATAGGAGGGGCTAATTATATATTAAAATTTTATGAGGGAGTATGCGGCTTAGGAAGTAGACTTCCTAAGAATCTTATTACTCCTGGTGAACCAGAAATTCTATTGATATTCTTATATTATTTTCTTATAGTATTATTTCTCTTTTTAGTGAAAAAAGGTGCTGGAAGAAAAGCGTTACTTCTATTAGCTTTTGCTTTTTTCTTGCTTATAATTCCTAAGAAAAAGGCAGGGCTAACAGTTACTATGCTTGATGTTGGACAAGGGGACGGTATTTTTATGGAGACAGAATCAGGCACTAGATTTTTAATTGACGGGGGAAGTTCTGATGTAAGCCAGGTGGGAACATATCGGATTCAACCATATCTTCTCTCTCAGGGAGTCGATAGGCTTGATTATGCTTTTGTGTCTCATTATGACCATGACCATATAAATGGTTTAAAAGAATTATTAGAAGGTTCAAGGATTAAGATTAATAATCTTATTTTGCCTAAGCTAGAAGGGGGAGTCTTAGATAATAAAGATAAGATTGAACTAGAAGAGCTGGCCAGAAAAAGGTCATGCAATATATTATATATAGGGGCAGGGGACCTTATAAGGGAAGGGGATTTGTATATTAGATGTTTGCATCCTGCGGAGGATTATAATATAAGAACTAATAATGGATATTCTGTGGTACTAAGTCTTAATTATAAGGATTTTGATATGCTTTTAACTGGGGATTTAGAGGCGGATGGTGAAGAACTCTTGTTGAAAATGTTAGAAGGTAAATATGATGTATTGAAAGTTGCCCATCATGGTTCTAAGAATTCTAGTGGAGAAGAATTCTTAAATCTTATTAAGCCTAGATATAGCTTGATTTCTTGTGGTAAGAATAATAGGTATGGACATCCTCATGTAGAATTATTAGAAAGGTTAGATGATATAGGCAGTGAAGCGATAGTAACTTATGAAAGCGGTGCTATTACTATTAGGACGGATGGGGAGAGGATGGAGCTAGAGAAGTATCATTGACCTATTATTGCTAAAAGCTTCAAAATAACATATAATTATTTTAACAAATTATATTAATATATATTTATTTTAGGAGGCCAAAAATATGACAAATGATTCTGCTTCTGTAGAAAAAATTAAAGAAATTATAAACCCGATATTAGAACGTTATCCAGTTAATAAAGCTATATTGTTTGGATCCTATGCTAAAAGTGAGGCAAACAATAAAAGTGATATAGATTTATATATTGACACCAATAATAAATTAAAGGGTTTGGACTTTGTTGGTTTGCTTGAAAATCTTGTTGAGGCTCTAGGGAAAGAAGTTGATTTAATAGATAAGTCCCATATAGAACCTGACTCATTGATATACCAAGAAATAAAGGATGGAGGAACAATAATATATGAGAAATCAGAATATTATTCAGAAAATAATTAAACATGTAGATACTGTTACGAAATATACAAGCCATATTACCTACGATGAGTTTATAATAAATAGTATGATGGTAGAAGCATGTGTGTTTAATCTAAGTCAAATTGGTGAGTTGGTAAATAGATTGGATGTAGAGTATATGAATATGTACCCAAGTATTCCTTGGTTTAAAATAAGAGGTTTAAGAAACCGTATTGTCCATGATTATGAAGGGATAAATTTTAAACTAATTTGGGAAATTATTGATGAGGATATAAAAACATTAAGAAATATGCTGTTAAAGCTGAATGAATTATCAGACAACATATAGCCATTGGGTCAAATATAGAACACAAATTGAAGAAGCTTTGTCTGATGCATTTGAATTAGATTCACATTTATGGAATCAAACTTTTCATGATAGCTATGACGATTAAACCCGTATTATAAGTAAAGCAGAAGAGAAATAATAAAAATACATGTTGGATAAGTTTATGAGGTGAGGTGTATTGTTTTTTATATTATTAGCTGTATTATCGGAGGATGACAGAGATCTTGTTAACAAAATCTTTTCAAAGATGAATGTAAAAATGTATAACATTTCTTTCAATATATTGAAGTCTCATTATGATGCCGAGGAGGCAGTAGCACAGACATTTCTAAAAATAATTGATAATATAGAGAGAATATCTAAATTACCATGTCCCCAAATTGAGCCCTACTGCGTTGTAATATTAAAGAACGAAACTTTTAACATTATAAGAAGTCGTAAGAAAAGTATTCCGGTAGAAGGAGCAGATCACTTTGAGCGAAAAAATGTGAATTCTCAAATTGAGGAAGATTACATAAAAAATCTTGATAAAGAAAAGTTGATTTCTTGTGTAAATGAGCTTTCAGAAGAAGACAAAAACCTTATCTACCTGCGTTTTGTCTATGAAATGGGTTTTGGACAGATAGGACAACTTTTAGATATTACAGAGGAAGCTGCCAAAAAAAGAGGTCAGCGCATATTGAAGAAGTTACGTTTGCATTATAAGGAAGGTGAGAAAGATGAATAGTAGTGCTAAAGCTCTTATGGGAAATATATGTGCTTTATCTATGAAGGATGAATTTAAAAAAATAGAAAATCTAGATAGAAATATTATTAAATATAGAGAATTAACTCTTCAAGAGATAAGCAAATTAAGTGAAAAGATACTTCTACTACCATTTGATCTTTTGAAAGTTCTATATTTTAGATATTGTTTTAATAGTACCGCTGCTGAAATAGATAATGTTTTAGAAACAGATGATTCAGAAAAACATTTACTTTATGTTCATAAGATGCTTTCTAATATTATGGGGTTGGGTGATTATTGGATTGCAGATAAATCTTTAAAAGACGCTTCAGAACTTGCTCTTATTAAAGAAATGAAAGATTATAATAATGTTGAGATACTACAAGACCCAGACTATTCTAAGAAGTTTAGGAAAGAGCTTAAAGAGATTAAGATTAAGAGAAAGGCAACAAGCACACTTGTACTTATAGCCAAAAGAGTAGCAGTGTTCATATTGATATTGATTTTGAGCTTTTCTGCATTTTTGACAGTAAATGTGGAGGCAAGAACTAAGTTTGTTGATTGGGTTATTGAGAGATTTCCTAAGTTTTCCATATTTGCATCTGAGGCTGTAGATGTGGGTAATAATTTAATAGATATAGGATTTTTAAATATTGGATATGTTCCGGATGGGTATGAGTTGGAAGAGATTTATGAAGGAAGTTCAATGTTGGTTTATTACTATTTATCAGGAGAAGATAAAAGAATTACTATATCATTTGCCTTATCTGACGAACAGAAATCATATTATG
>CAYOAJ010000064.1:0-9486 GCA_964401895.1 uncultured Herbinix sp. | reverse complement strand
AATATAATGAGGAAATCACTTTTATAAGAGAGGAAATGGGTTTATCCTTGACTATAAACCCAGAGCTTGAAACAGCTAATGAAATATCAAGACTTATTCGAATCCCCTCTGCTATAAAAATAGATACATTTGCAAAGGGCAAGGTGGAATTACTTAAGTTTGAAATTCCCCAAGGATCATTACTTGATAATATGCCTATAATGCATATGAATTCCAAGTTAAAAACAAAAATCCTAGTTTGCTCTGTGGAGAGAGAGAATGAGGTTTTTATTCCTTCCGGAAACTTTGTTCTTAAATCAAAAGATAAAATCTCCTTCGTTGCTTCCCCAAGAAATACTACGGCCCTTTTCCATAAGCTAGACCTATCGTCAGATTATATAAAGAATGTAATGCTAATTGGTGGAGGCACCATAGCAGTTTACCTTGCTTCTATATTGTCTAAAATGAATGTTAAGGTTAAGATAATTGAACAGGATAGAGCCCGCTGCGAAGAATTAAGTGAGGCCCTACCATCGGCACTAATAATCAACGCCAACGCCTCTGACCATAATGTTCTTATAGAAGAATCCCTAGAGGATATGGATGCCTTTGCTAGTTTAACCAACCTAGATGAAGAAAATATTATCCTATCTTTATATGCACATAATAAATCAAAAGCAAAGGTATTTACCAAAATAACTAGGCTTAACTATGATGATATAATTAAGGAAATGCCCTTAGGAATCATTATAAATCCTCAGTCTATTACTGCTAATCAAATTATACAACATGTTCGTGCAATGGAAAATCCCAAGGGAAGTAATGTAGAAACCCTATACAAAATAGTGGGTAATAAGGTTGAAGCCTTAGAATTCCGGGTTAAGAAAAACTCCAGTATGATTGGCATACCCCTAGAAAAGCTGGAGACAAAGGAAAATCTTCTGGTTGCCTGCATCAATAGAAAGGGGAAAATCATTATACCAAGTGGTCAAGACTCCATACAGCTAGGTGACACTGTTATTATTGTTACTACCCACACTGGCCTTAATGATTTAAATGATATACTAGCATGAAAGCTTTATTTATAATTAAATTAGGAGAATTAACATGAATAAATCAATCATATTACACACTATAGGATGGGTCTTAGGCGTAGAGGCAGCCTTTATGCTCCTCCCCTGCATTATAGCTATTATCTATCAAGAAAAAAGTGGGTACGCCTTTGCAATTACTATTGGTATCTGCCTAGCAATTGGCCTACCCTTAATACTAAAAAAACCTAAAAATAAAGTTTTTTTTGCAAAAGAAGGTTTTATAACTGTGGCTTTAGGATGGATTATCTTAAGTATTATGGGGGCTTTGCCCTTTTATTTTAGTGGAGAAATTCCCAACTTTGTTGATGCACTGTTTGAATCCGTTTCTGGATTTACAACCACTGGTTCATCCATTCTTACAGATGTGGAGGTTCTTTCTAAATGTACACTTTTTTGGAGAAGTCTAACTAACTGGATTGGAGGAATGGGGGTTCTTGTTTTTATACTTGCCATTGTTCCTATATCTGGAGGCCAGGGAATACATTTTATGAGAGCAGAGAGCCCTGGCCCATCTGTAGGAAAGTTAGTGCCTAAAATACGCACTTCATCTAAATTATTATATCTTATTTATATAGGAATGACTTTATTGCAAGTTATATTATTACTCTTTGGTGATGTGCCCCTTTTTGATTCCTTTACTTTAGCTTTTAGCACAGCAGGTACCGGCGGATTTTCTATCACCAATTCAAGTTTGGCACATTATAGTACCTACAGCCAGATAATAGTGACAGTTTTTATGATATTATTCGGTATTAATTTCAATATATATTATTTGTTGTTTTATCGTAGGTGGAAAGAAGCCTTAAAATCAGAAGAACTAAAATGGTATTTAATAATAATTGTTTCTTCTACCATATTAATCTCCTTAAATATTGGAGGCTTTGGTAACTTTTTTGGCTCAATTAAAGATTCTGCCTTTCAAGTGGGTTCTATTATAACAACAACTGGATTTTCAACTGTAGATTTTAATATGTGGCCTGCTTTTTCACAAATAATACTTATTACATTAATGTTTATTGGTGCCTGTGCCGGTAGTACTGGCGGTGGTATAAAAGTTTCCCGTATTATTATCCTTTTCAAAAGCATCTTCAAAGAAATTTCCTTTTTAATCCATAAACGTAGTGTCAAAGTCTTAAAAATGGATAACAAAAAATTAGAAGATGAAACAGTTTGGTCTATTAATGTGTTTTTTGTAACCTATATTTTGATCTTTATTAGCTCATTACTTATAATCTCTTTAGATAATTTTGATTTTACAACTAACTTTAGTGCCGTAGCCGCAACATTGAATGATGTTGGTCCAGGCTTGGGTAACGTTGGACCTAGTGGTAACTTTAGCTCTTTCTCCTACTTATCTAAATTTGTCTTAATGTTTAATATGTTAGCTGGAAGACTAGAGCTCTTTCCAATGCTTTTACTCTTTGCCCCTGGTACATGGAAGAAGTAAAAGGATGCCTATCTATAGGATGGCTTACAAAAGGGAGCCTTTGCCCCGCAACTACCGTATGAAATAAGAAAGGTAGGAATCCCACTGGCATAAGGAGCTATATCATATTGCTGAAAAAATATTATAAGTCCTTCAGGACTTAGATAAAAGCTTTTTTCCTTAAAGTTTTTGTCTACTAGCTCCTGATAATTATCAAAAAACCAATAGGATTCATCTTTTCTAATTTCCTCAATTTGTTCCTTAATATTATTCTTTATACATTGACCATAATCAAGTCCCCTAGGGAAAAGATTTCTTAAGTGTATCATCTTGCTTCTCTTTAGGTCCCATGTGTCAGACTCCCGAGTAGTCAAACCATGTGCTCCCCCTGCATATTCATATTTATCAAAATAAATGCTAAGGGCGCAGTTGTGGTTTAGCGTAACTTCATAAGCCACATAAACCTCATACATATTAACGGGAAAACCATTTGATACCAGGTATTCATATTGAACCTTTGCTGTCTGAAATAAATTCATTACATCATTTTTCTCATACATTAGGGCCTTTGTTCGATAATACAGATTAAGTTGTCCAAGGATAAGCTGAAAGTCTGAAGACAAAAACAATGGGTACTTTATAGTGTAGGACATTATCTTGTGATTTTTATAATATAGGTCTTTTTCTATAGAAAGCTCTTCTATAGTAACGGGATTTTCTAGCAGGACACTCCCCTTCTTTCCTAAAATCCTTTTACACAAGATATGCAGTAAGCTCTACCTATATTCTTAATCAAAGAATGGTAGGCTTACCTGACAGGACAAAGTCCACCTTCACAATCATCCTCTAAAATATCATGTTCTTCATCATCTTCTAGTTTTTCTAGCAACTGATAATCAATTGGCTTTATGCTTTTAAGTCGTTTTTCATATTCTTCCTTTGTAATACTTTCATAAGGCATAAGTGGATAACTTTCGTCTCCAAGAGGTATAAATGTTATTCCTACAATATATTCGAAGTTTGTATACATCCATTCTACAACATCATCCCATTCATAGTCTCTTACATGAACAGTTATAGAGGTATTGTGGTCAGTCCAATTCTCCATTGTCATCTTATACAATTCTAATTGTTCTATAGCAGAAACATCATACTTGGTCCTACCTTCTGCTGCCTTAATTGGAAACTCAATTACTTTGGTTGTACAATTTTCATCTGTCTGTCCATTTTCATTATATATAGGGTAAGATCCTTGTGCTTCAATCATTTTATATAATGGATCTGTTGCTGAAATACGAATTCTTCTTACATAATAATTAGAATGGGCAAAATGTATTCCTGAACTTACCCCTGGTAATGTTGACAAAGTCCCCTCAGGTTTTATAGTTGTCATTAAGCTTGGCTTGTTGATTCCTAGCTCCTTGCAATACCTGTCTCCTTCTTGATGAACCACTTGCCTTAGCCTTCTTAATAGTACTGCCAAGTCTTCAAAAGACATTCCTGTTTTATTAACCATATCCATTATTCCTGTTAATGAAATACCAACTATTCTATCTTCTTTCATAACCTTATTCCATTCAGCTAGCTCCAGATCAACTAAAGTCATTCTAATTGCTACTCTTGCTGACAGCCTTAAAACCTCTTCTAATCTTTCCTGGTCTAGTTCATTACCATTAACAAACGCCATAAGATTATTTGTGGTTAAGTTACAGCATTGTTTAGACTGAAGAAGAATCTCGCCGCAAGGATTGGTTCCCTGGAAGGTTCCCTTTCTTCTTAGGGCTTCCCCTCCATTAATAAAACCAGGCTCACCATTAATCTTTATGTTATTAACTATTTCTTTAATTCTTTCTAAGGAAGGTCTTTCTGTATAAAGAACAGAATTATTACTCATCATTCTGTGGGATATATCTGAATCCTCTATCCACTTCCCATCAACAACTTTGTATATGTTTCTCTTTGCGTTAATTACTTCTTCATCATCTTCATCACAGATTACCATCATAGCACTTCGCCTAACTCCACCAGATACCACATTTTCACTAATAATTGTTGCAAAGTCAAGAAGGTCAATGGTTCTTAACCTACCATTCTCAAGTCTACTAACTACCTTATTAATCTTCCCAAACATCCGCTTCAATGACCCATGACCTGATGCCCTTCCTCCAAATCTTTTTAGACGTTCTCCTTCCGGCCTAACATAACTATAATCAATAATAATTTTTTTAATTTCACTGTATTTGTCTAGGCTTATAAAATCAAAATACATTTCTAAGGCTTGGCACCAACCTTCTTTACTATCTCCAACAAGTATAGTTACAGAAAACTTATCAGGGTCAAATTTGTAGCTGCTGTTTTCCTTTTCTTCCTTAGGAGTGTTTCTACCCACTTCCCCATCATATAGGCTATCTAGGTCTACCTTTCTTAGTTTTGGGAACTTGTCCATATATTCCTTCCTAATTCCTACACCAACTCCGCTTCCTATCATAAGTAAATAAAATACGTCTATTAAGTCTCCAAGTTTTTCTATATTAGTATAGGCACAGTTATAATTAGATAAAGGATATTCATCTACAATCTCTCTTCCCCCCATATAGAGGGTTCTTCCTGATGTAAATGACCTTAAATTATACAAATTGTCAAATAATTTTTCTGCCTCTTTAATTTCTTCTTCTTTCTTAATTGGAAGCCCCATCTTCTCTTTATACTTAATTCCTAAAGAGATATTATATTCTGTTGTTCTAAGAACAGTCTCATACCAACTTTCCCTTCTTTTTTTATCTATTAGATATGAAGAATAAGTTCTTAAATATACAAACTCACCCATGGGACTTAAGGGACTTTGACTGTTTTTATATTTTTCTAAAAAGTTATCTGATAAAATACCTTTCATATTAATCTCCTCCAATATAGGTATGTTTTTTGTTAAGTACTACATCTTGTGTTTTTCATTATACATACACACTATATATATGTCAATTATAAAAAAGAATTTAATTTCATTTATAGGTTGACATTTAAAACACTTACTAGTATAATGTGTTTAGTGGGAAGTTAGTAATGGTTACTGTTATTACTTTCTCTTTGGCAAATAATATATTAATTTCTTTACATATTATATATTTATTTGCAATTTGATTAAAAGCTACTATAAATTATAAAAATTTTAGGAGGAACAATTATGAAGGATTATTCAAAATTAAATGTCTATTTATCTAATTTGGCTGTTTTAAATGTAAACTTCCATAACTTACATTGGAATGTAGAGGGTGAACGTTTTGTAGAAGTTCATGAATATATTGAAGAGCGATACGATGATTTCTTTGATCAATATGATGAAGTAGCTGAACTTCTTAAAATGCAAGGGCAAAAGCCTTTAGTAAAATTAACTGATTATCTTAACAATGCAACTATTAAAGAACTTGATAAGGATAAGTTTACTTGCCTAGAAGCTATCCAAGTTGCTTACGACTCTATTCATGAGATGAAAGAATTAGCAACTGAAATTAGGAATGAAGCTGATGCAGCTGGTAATTTTTCTGTGGTAGGAGTTTTCGAAGATTATGTTGCGAATTTTTCCAAACATCTGTGGTTTATGAAATCAATGCTTGCATAATGACGAATTATATAATAATATAGATAATGACAGTTACTGTTATTACTTCACTGTCTAAGTTAATAAAATAATACATGAAGGAGAGATGCTAAATGGCAAAATTTGAGGTTTACAAATGTGAAGTATGCGGAAATATGCTTGTAAAGGTAAGAAACGGTGGAGGTCCTCTAGTATGCTGTGGTCAACCAATGACACTATTAGATGCTAATACAGAAGATGCTTCACAAGAAAAGCACGTTCCACATATAACCAAAGAAGACGGAAGAATTAAAGTTCAAATAGGATCTGAACTTCATCCATCAATACCTGAACATTACATCGAATGGATAGCTTTAGTTACTGAAGATAAGGTTCAAATTACTTACTTAAAGCCAGGAATGGATCCAAAGGCTGACTTTGAAGAAGTTGAAAGCGGAACAGTTTATGAGTACTGTAACCTTCATGGTCTATGGAAGGCTGATATCTAAGACCTAAAGATATTATTCTAATAAATACATAAAAAGATGGTTAGGTTTATACCTAGCCATCTTTTTATGCATAGAATCTATTCTTTACTATAAAAGTTTAACAAAAATTTTATGAGTTTCATCTGAATCAAGTTGATCAATAATTGATTTATCAATTTCATCCATATCTCTACCTATTGATTCTCCATTTACAAGAATCTCTGAAATCTTGTAGTTACCATACTCTTCTTCATTCTCATTATAATAAGCAATCTTCATTTTCTTATTCCTAAAGATACAGGAAACTGAAGCTTTTCCTTCCTTATCAAACTGCTCTAGTAAGAGTTTTGGTTCAAGCAACAAGTTGCCACTCCTTCCCTTAACTCCATACATTTGTGTTAATGCAGTTAATAAGAGCCAAGATGCAGAGCCTGTAAGGTAATGATACATTCCTTCACCTTCGTTATTAATATACTCTGTAATTCCTGGATACACCTTGCTTTTCTTAAAATCACTGAGATGGGTAAATAAAGTATCTATTGCCTTAAACCCTTCCTTGGCAAACCCTCTCTTATACAAGGCATAGGCGTACATTACCGTCATGTGGGAAAAGACAGAACCATTTTCTTTATGTCCATATGCAAAACCAAACATTCTCCCCATATCCATCTTAATCTCATGGAAGTTTGTGTTTAGGCGGTAACCACCGATTTCTTCTGAATATAAATATTTATCTGCCGCCTTGATGATTTCTTTTGTCTGGTCTTTAGTCGCTGTTTCAGACATAATGGTAAAAACATGACTAGTTAACATCATTCCTACTCCTAGGGACCCCTCCCCCTCTAAAGGTCTTCCATTATTGTCATAGTAGCCGTTGTACCATGAATAACCCTTAGAGGTACTTATCCATTCGGTCTTTCTTATATGTTCTTTTATCCATTTACTTTTACCATGTAAATCAGCAGATAATTCATAGGAATCTATCCCTATCTTTTCACCACTGATACTAGCATAGGAAAGTTTACAAAATTCATTAAGGGTTTCTTTCTTTTTAATAATATCATCATAATCTTCTTCTTTGAGGCTAAAAAGAACTTCCATTTCCTTTGCAATATATATTTTACTATGGTCGCCCTTCTGAGCCAATAGCAGGATAAGATCAGCAATTTCCTCTAGGTTACTAGCATAAGCTGCAGTGAAGGCTACACTTTCCCCTCTTTCCTCTGCCATATCTAAGGCATCGTTCCAGTCTGCTCCTCGAATCCTAATATGATTATGGTCTCCAACATCATAAAATGAAGTTAAGTTTTGTACTAATATATGTTCTAATATACTCCCTGTATATACTTGTCCTTCTTTCGTCCTAAGCAAGCTGTCCTTATCTATCTCCCAATCTGGAGCCTTCTTTTCTCCCCTATGAACTTGGGCATCTTTAAAATATTCTTTTTCTTCAAGAAGCAGTTCATAATCACCAGTTTGATCAATATATAATTTTGTTGTAATAAATGGCCAGAAACCATGATCCATCCATACCCGCGTTATATTGTTCCTATCAGCAATGAATTCTCCAGGCTTTGAACCTATAATAGTAGCATTAGTTCCATCTATACGAACTCCGGCAAAATTATTGACAAGCATTTCTCTAACCCCAGTGGGATTCATCATAATTAATGCCAAGCAATCCTGCCACAAGTCTCTCCAACCTCTTCCTCCCTTGCCGTAATCATGATGAGGTAAGAAAGAACATCCATATATCCTTCTTAACATAGGCTGAAAAGTAACCCAATACATCCATTGATTGAAGTTATGGTTAGCTGTTTCAAATCTAACATTAATTTTATTCTTCCAATATCTTTTTGTTTCTTCAAGGGCTTTATTAAAGTCTATCTTACTAAGATATTTGTTAGAGATCTTTCTTAACTTGTCCTCATCTTCCCCATATGCTAAGGCGAGATAAAAAGACTTTTCCTCCCCTGGTTCTATTGTGGTCTCTTCAAATCGAATTCCCCCTAAAGCCTCATAACCATTTATCTCATAACCAGCTTCTACTGGCTTGATTTTATCTGTCATAATGGCCTCTGGGTTTTCTAAGGAACCTCCATTACCAATATAAGTAGCTACAGTTGGATAAAAACCCTCTATATCTACTAGATCATTTGATTGCCCAAAAAAACCATACATGACTTGGTTCTTCTGATGGCCTCGCTCATCAAAGTTCATGGTTGGATTTACTATTACTCCATTGTCTACAGTCTTAATCCTGTGAAGCAAGGAGGTTACATGTCTATGATCCCTGATATTATCTGCAGACCTTCCATAGACTGGAACTGCTGCTGTTGAATAAAACTTTATAGCTTTAGAAGATTCATTTGTAATTACAAGTTCCGTTAATTCAAGGCTATCGCCATTACTAGGAACAAAAGATGTAATTGTGGATTTGATTCCTAGGTCTTTATTAGCTCTTATAAGCTTATGCCACATAGGACCTGCTTCTACCATAGTCTCTTCCTTCTTGTCAGTAAAAAAATCCATCTCTTGCCTTGTAGACACCCCTGTGGCTGACCAGGGCCCATACCCCTCAATATTCAACCAAAAGTTTCTTGTACCTTTATTATTATGAAGATTTTCACTACTAACTGGCTCCATCCAAAAATGATGTTGCCCAATCTTCGAGTCCCCTGCAAGATTAGGGGTAATACAAGACATAATCCCACTTTCGTTGGCAAGTGGAAAATACAAATAATTCGTAGTTTCCGGATTTCTTATCTGAAATGTTCCCTGCTTATCTATGTAATTTATCATTTCTCCCTTTCCCCTTTATGGGACAGAGGGACAGGTCCCTCGCCCCACTTTTAGGTTATTTACCAATCTGGGACAAGGGACCTGTCCGTGACCACTGAAAAACGATGTTAAAAAACTCCAAAC
>CAYOAJ010000063.1:0-9541 GCA_964401895.1 uncultured Herbinix sp. | reverse complement strand
CCCTCTCACTGCCACCAATTCCGTGCATTAGGTATAGGACATTATACTGCTTACTTTCATCATAATTATATGGTAGGTATACATAAGCATGTTTTGTAAGCTCACTACCATCTCCAAAGTAATCATAGGTCTGGTAAGATATATGTTCTATTGTACCAGCTCCATCTTCTAACTTTTTAGTGTACTCATATGGTATCTCATCACTTGAAACAAAATTCTTCATATCATCTTCTCCATCATCTAAGTCTTCATTGTCATTTATTATCTCATCTGTTTCTTCTGTCTCTTCTTGATCCTCATTATTATCTATAGACTCTTCATCTACCTCCTCGTCTGTTGATATATGTTCTTCATTATCATTAACTACTTTTTTTTCATCATTTGAACAAGCTGATAGCATTGCTACTAGTAAAAATAATAATATAAACTTTGCTTTTCCCATAAATACATTCCTCCTAATTACTCTTTACTTAAATTTTTATGGATCCTCCATAATAAATCAATTAATTGTTCTTTCTCACTTTCGTCAAAGTTCTGAAAACTAGCTTCCTCCATAGCATCTACAATCTTATTAACTTCTCTAGCCATAAGACGTCCCCTATCAGTAAGATATATGGCAAATGCCCTCTTACCTCCTGAGACAGATTTTCGCTTCTTATATACTAAATCTTTCTCTATCATATTGCCAAGAAGAGTGGACATAGTAGCCGGTTGTACATGGGCGGCCTTAGCTAAATCCTTCTGTAGGTAGCCTTCTTTTCTTGATAGAATAGTTAAGACTTTTGGTTGTCCTGCTGTTAGATTCAGCATTTGAAATTCTTTCATACTTGTGTTTTTATGCGCTGAATAAGAAGCAATCAGTGCTGTATGTAGCCTTTTATCTTTTGCCATTATATATGCCCTTCTTTCAATGCTAATTAGCTTGCTAATTAGTAGTCTAAATTAAATGGGGGCAATTGTCAAGTATGTGTTTTATCTTAACTATCAACAATCTCATAGTCCTCATAATAAGAAAAGGTTATACCATACAAGACGGTATAACCCTTTTAATTTAACTATATAAACATTATTTAATTCACACCCAGGGCTTCCTTCAAGAAATCCAAGGATGATTCCTTTAATTCTTCTATCCTTCTCCTAACATCTTCTACATCATCATATCTAAATATATTAAAATCATCAAAATCCTCTAAGTCATAAAGTATATGAGAAGAAAGATCTAATTGTTGTAGAAGGTCTTCCGTCCTGCTGCCTGTATCACTATGGAGCATAGATACAAATGGTTTCCCATAAAGTAGTGCAAAAACCGTACCATGGAAGGAATTAGTAATAACATATTCTGCTGATTCTACTAACCCAAGAAACTCTCCTGTATCTGCTGTATAAAAAGGTTCAAGCTCATTTACAAGTTTTAATCCTGGCCTTCTTTGTATTAAAGGAAGTCCTAGGGCAACTGATATTTTGTTGGCAAATTTGGCCAACTCTGGATTCCTCTCTATAGCATAAACCAGTATATAAGGTTCTTTAATCTTGCTTCTTACCTTTATCTCGTCATAATCCTCTTTCTTCAAAAGCAAAGTTGGATCTAAGACTACCTCTACTGGCCCTTCAACAAGTTCTTCCACTGCTGGCTTAGCGCTTTTCTCCCTTATGGATATTGAAGTAAATGTACTCAGGGCTCTCTCTATGTCATCCTTATATCTAGAATCTATATAATCAGTTCCAAGACTAGCCGCGTAAGATATCTTCTTCTTTCCTTCTGCAACAAATTCTAGGAAGTAAGCCGGATCGTATCCTCCAATATGTGTAGGATTCCACACCTGGTCACTACCGGTAATATAAGCATCAAAATTGAACTTGGCAGATTTCAGTTCATCATAAGTCCTATAATCTCCAATTAGATTATAATTTTCTCTAAGGAATGAACGAAACTTATTATACCTAATTAAGCTCTTTCTATTTCTAATATATAATGTAGACTTTTTAATCTGTCTTTCCAATCCCTCTTTTAATTGCATAGGATCATATAGGCTATCAATAATATCAGGGTGGTAATTGATTATACCACCATTCATCCCCATATCCTTTAAGACCTTTTGCAAAGCCCAGGTCTGGAGTATTGCCCCGTAATTGTTGGCACTGTGAAATGTAACCACTCCTACTTTCATTCTAAATCACCTACGCTTTCTCTAACCTTTGAAGATATATGGTCTAGAATTTCATTAGCCTCAGATGTAGATTCCTCTGAGAAGATAATATTATCTCCCTTAAGCTTGAGACTTTTGCCACCCTTCCCCATCACAATCCAATCATATCTAGGGAAAAGCTTCATAAAGTACCTAATAGTATTACTAAAGCTTCCCTTCTGTTTAAGTAGACCTGGATTGAAGTAAGAAAAGTCATATACGACTTGGTCTCCTAGATGTAAGCACATATGTCCAATCATTATATCTTGGCAAGACTGATGAATCACATAATCAAAGGAAAGGTCTCCAAAGTATTTAACCTTCTCCCTTTTCATTACCCTGTCAGCCCTCTTAGTAAAGCTACTACCATATCTGCTTAGTTTTCCTATAAACTTGCAGATAAAATAGTCCATTCTAGTATAATTTATATCATAAATAATAGGTATATAACTTATTTCCCTTCTTAGGTTGGATATTAATTCTGTATTCTTTTTAACTTCATTGGTTTTCATAGCTACATATACATCATATTTATCAGTATCAATTGAGTTAATCATCTCAATCCTCTTTGGTGTCTCTAGATCTTTTTTAAACCCTCTAACAAATATTAGTACTTTCTCTCTTTGATCAGACTTAGGTTCTTGCTTATCACTAATCTCCTTGCTAGAAGAGCTAACAAGTACTTTATCCATAACCTTAGCAGGTGTATCTGGAGAATCATAAGAACAAAATCTTTCATGGAATTCCTTATACTCTACCGTCTCCCTATCAAGTTCTTCTATTAAGTCATCCACTGTCTCAGCAATAGGAAGCCCCAACTCTTCAAGTTTAAGATAAAGTCCTCTATCATTAAGATACTCTTCCCTGTCATAGGCAAAAAGTATCATCTTCCTCTTAGTTACCCCGTAGTCAAACATAATACTTGAATAATCTGTAACAAGAGTATCGCTTGCATTAAGAAAATCATAAGTTTCATATTGAGCCGGAAACTCTTTTATATGCTTATAGCCTGATAGAACCATACCTTCCTTAACATAAGGATGTAATTTAACATAAAAGACTTGGGAGTCATTTAGCATTTCATCTAATTGTCCAAAATACATTGTTAGTTGACTTATCTGCTTGTTATTTTCCTTACGGTAAAGTAGACCTCTCCAAGTTGGCATATATACAATAACCTCTTTATCAGTAAGTCCACATTCTTTTCTTACAGTTTCCCTTCTTCCCTTGTCAAAAAACACAGAATTTCTTGGATAACCTCTTAGAAGGACCTCCCCTTGATATATATCCTTAATCATATAGTCTTCCATAAAAACATCTTTGGAGAAATCATTTTGATATAAAAGGTAATCAGCTATAAGAAAGTTTCGCTGTATATTCCCAAGGGCATATTCTCTCTTAGGAACAATCCTGCCCATCGCCTTAAGGGGGGTACCATGCCAAGTATTTAGATAAACTTGATCCTTCTTTTTAATGAAATACGTTGGAAAGCTAGTATCAGTAATTAGATACTTAGCTGTAGCTAAAGCCTTATAATAATCTTTAGAAGACTTTTCAACCATAGTAACCTTATCTATTCCATAGGAAGATAGCAGTTTTTTATATTTGCCCATATTCTCTGCAGCCATTACCAGCAAGACACTATAATTATCGTATTCTTTCTTAGAAAGTTCCTCAATTAAGGCAAATATATTACCAGCAAGATCTTCCCCATGCTTTGATTCTAATAGGATAAGATCATCTCTTACATCAAATTTCTCGTATACCTTAGTATAATAAGCTGAACCCCTCTGCATCAGTACTGACAAGAAAGGTAGTTTCTTTTTAATCTTTGCAAGCTTTGATTTACTTGTCATGAAATTCTTAAACATTTTCCATATCTTTTTAGATAAATCCCTTACCTTCTTAACTATATTGTAAACCTTATTAGGGGTATATTCGCGAATCTTTGTTATTATAATCATCTTCCTACGGTTTTTAAAAAGGGGCAACCTCTTTTTAAGCCAACCGGAAGAATAGTTAAGGTAATTATTATCTCTCCAATTAGGAAATGTACTATCAAGAAAATCCTGGGTCTCATTAATTATCCTTAGTTTTATATCTAGCTTTCCCTTTCCACTATTCTCATCTTTAAAAAGGGATATATAACGGTATAGAAAATGCCTTGAGCAAATAAACTCAAGTTCATCATAAAAATAATCAAAGTAATCATTTTCCTTCATATAATCAACTAAAATATCGAAAGCCTTAACCACATCTAGGGTCTGCTCTGAAAATGAATTCAGAAAGCCCCCTTGGGCAGTCTTTCGATAATTATATAAAGGTTCATCTATTACACCAATACTCTTAGCCTTTACAACCGTTTTATAAGAAAAAACTATATCTTCAAACCTCATATCTAGTGGGAATTCTATCCCTTCAATCAAATCTCTTTTAAATAATTTGTCCCATGGGAAAGGAAGGATTTGAGCAAGTTCATACTTATCCTGGTATAGATTAAAATTCTTATTTATCATCTTAGGCCTTATTATTTCATGCCTCTCCCGGCCTGTCTTATGGTTGTGAAAGTAATTATATCTACCACAAATTACAAGATCATTGCCGTCCTTTATGGCCTTCTTATATAACTTCTCACACATATCAGGAACGATAAAATCATCACTATCTACAAAGAGTATATATTCTCCTACAGCCCTCTTAATACCATAGTTTCTTGCATGGCTTACCCCCCTGTTTTCAGTAGAATATATCTTCATCTTGTCAGGGTTTTTACTTTGGTACTCCTCAAGTATCTCAAGACTATTGTCAGTACTACCATCATTAACCGCGATTATTTCTATCTTCTCTAATGTCTGGGCAAATAAACTATCAAGACACTCCCTAAGATACTGGGACACATTATAGACAGGCATTACAATACTAACTTGTATATTATGCTCATCCACTTCATATTCCTCCTTAACCTTCAAGTCCAAAAACCTCATTAGCTACCCTACGAGATGCTTGTCCATCTTCCCATGAACAATATTTTTCATAAAAGACTTTATATTTTTCACTATATTCTTCTTCTATTGCATCAATATTCTTTAATGCCTCAATTATCTCCTCAGTAGTAAATAACAAAGGACCAGGAAGTTCTTCCTCTATATCTATATAAAAACCCCGGAGTACATCACGGTATTTTTCCAAGTCATAAGTAAAGAATAGCATAGGGCGTTTTAAATTTGCATAATCAAAGAACACAGAAGAATAATCTGTAATCAAATAATCTGAAATCAGATAAAGTTCTGAAATATCATCATAGTCACTAAAGTTAAATGCAAATCCTTCGAATTCTGTTAGGTCTACAGCATCAGCTATAAAATAATGGGTACGTAGTAAAACTACATATTCATCTCCTAATTTTTCTTGCATAAGCTTTAGGTCTAACTTCAGTGAAAACTTATACTGTCCCTTTACATAGTATTCATCATCTCTCCATGTAGGAGCATAAAGAACAGTCTTCTTATCCTTAGGTACTCCTAGCTTGTCCCTAAGTTGGTCAGCAATTTCCTCCTTGTTATCCCAGTGCATTATATCATTTCTTGGATAACCAGTCTCTAGCATTCCTTTTTCATATTTAAAACATCTTCTAAATATATCACTGGAGTATTGGTTTGCAGCAACGAGATAATCCCATATCCTGGACTGCTTATATGTCTGCTTCTTATATTTAGGAGTTGCTGAATTAATATTTTCCAGATCAAAAACTAATTTCTTTAAAGGAGTTCCATGCCATGTCTGTAGAAAAACATTGCCTTCCCTCTTCTGTATCCATACCGGTTGCCTACTATTAAATATATAGTACTTACACCTTGCTAGGTAGTAGCAATACTTAATACTAAACCTTCTAACCTTAGTATGTTTATATGGTATCTTACTCTTCTTATTATCAATAACCCATATAAAACGGTATTTCCCCGGATAGTTTTTCTGTAGATATTCATAGACGTATTTAGGACTATCTGAATAACTCTTTCCGAAAAAGCTTTCACAAAATACCCAATTGTCTTTTACAGATGTTTTCTTTAAGAAAAGCTTTCTATAAACAAATTTGGGGAATTCTCTTTTGTTTTTAAAAAATCTTATAAACTTCTTTCTAGCAAGTCTCATAGTAACTATTCTTTTACTTGTATTTATATTTCCAGAAAGAAAGCTCTTTAAAACTCTTCTCTTATAGCCTTTGTAGCTCTTCAAAAGTTCCTTATCCATCATTGTAATCATCTTATGAAGAGTCTCATATTGGTCTATAATATATTGCTTTTTCCCTACTCTCTTTAGTTTTGGAGCGAAACTCCATATTGTATAATTGTTAAGTTTCTTGTCTAGTCGCCTTCTAAGGTCACTATCAGGAGCCACAAGTGTTTTAGCATATTCATATGTCCCTATATATTCTGTAAAGTTCCTACTTCCCTTTGTCTGAGTAAGAGAAGGAAAATTCACTGAATCATTATGATGACGCTTTACATATATAGAATCCATATTTCTAGAGAAAAGTTTAGCCTTATCCATAACCTGAAATAGGAATGGATAATCGGATAGAAATATAATTTCTTCATTAAATCTTATATTATTATCTTCAATGATAGAACGTTTCATTAAAACATGAAGAACAGTAATAGCCCTAAAACTTTTTCTCCTACCAACAAGTTCATAGTGAGCGCTATTTTTTCTCATCTCTATAAGTTCCTGCTCATCATATTCTTCTTTTACTTCATTTTCTCCATCTTTATCATTGTCATCATCATCGTCATCATCATCGTTATCTTCGCTATCTTCATCCTCTTCTTCCTCATATAGATTTCTTAAGAAGAGCTCCCTACTGAACCAGGTCCATTTCTTTTTACCATATACTACATCAGCATCATCTGTTTCCTGTGTATTTACAAGCTCCTCAAGAGCATTCTCATCTATATAATCATCACTGTCTAAGAAATATACAAGCTCTCCTCTTGCATTGGATAAGCCCATATTTCTTGCAGCTGCTACACCTGTCTTATCATCATCAAGATGAAAAACCCTAATGTTTATATCCTCCTCGTATCGCTTAAGCAAAGGATTAATATCTTCTTCTATATGGTCACAAACTAGTAAAAGTTCATAATCATCATAAGTCTGCACCTTAAGGCTCTCTAAGGCATCTTCTAAAAAATGCAGCCCCCTGTTAAATGGCATTACTATACTGACTTTCACCTATAAAACCCCCTATATATAATACATTATCTTGTCTTGTAAAATTCCTGTTAAATTAATCATAACACTATTGAATATTCTACTTTATAATATTCCCAATGTCAATTAATTAGGGTTGGAATTATCCTTATAAACCAGTATGTAATTAGCCGCTGAGACAATTATTCCTCCCCCCAATAAAATTACCAAGACCTGATACTAATAAATTATAAAGTATATCTAAAAGACTAATATTAGCCCCAGCAAAATAAGCCGTAAATAAGTAGTATGCATTTGCTATCACATGCTCTGTTCCAGATATGGTAAATACCGCAATTGACAACCACAAAATTGCAATTTTAGCCATCTCATCTTGACAACTATAGGATAGACATACTCCTGTACAAACTATTATATTGCAAAGTATCCCACTTATTAATAGTTGGCCAAATGGCATATGTGCCTTTTTCATTGCCAAATTGGAAACCAATTCTATAGTATCACTATTGAATATACCTGATATATTAGTTAAAAATGCAAAAGCCATACAGGCAATAATGTTGGATATAAATATTATTCCTAATATTCTAAATATCTTATGTATACTAGTCCGCCTGGCGTAGACAGCAGTCATAACCATGCAATCACTAGTAAAAAGTTCTGCCTGCATAATAAGTACGGCTATAATACCAAAAGGGAAGACTAGCGCGCCTAGAAATGCTCCTAAGCCTGGCTCTGTAATAGATGCTGAAACTTTAAGATATGCGATAGCACCTATTGATATATACATACCCGCTAGCTAATAGTCCTTGGACAAAAAGTAGGAGAAAAGATTTATCAGCTTTCTCCTTACTAAGTTTTAAAATGTAGTCTGTTAGCCTTTTGGCCCTGATGTTATTTTCATTGTTCTCTTTCTTTCCTCTCATTCATATCTTATTTATTTTATTGTTTTGTAGATATAATTTCTTCTGCCCTTGTATAATCCTTCTTACGGACATAAAGATAATATGTATGATTTATTTCTTTCCCGCTATAAGGAAGGTTTACACCTTTATAGGTGCTTACATCCAAGGACCTACCTATTACACCACGATTGGCCTTAGTATTTACTGAATACTCAATATTGGCTTCATCTAGTAATAACTTTACCCGGGCTAATCCCATTGGATCATTAGTTACTATTAATTCTTTTCTGTTGAATATGGTTACCATAATTGCTCTCCCCTTTTTTGTTTTGTTTTTTGCATAGCATGCAATATATATTATAGCATAATTATGCAATGATATGAATTGTGTAGGTAATATATTTGTATAAATTCTTTAAATAATTAAAAATTTACCATATTTCCCATTGACTTATATGTAAATTAATGGTATTATGTTTTTACATAAAATATGTTCTTTATTTATGTAAACCAAATATGAAAGGAGAATTAATATGTCATCAAAAATTTCAAAGAAAGTAACCTGTTTTTTATTAATTTTAATGCTTGTGCTTACAAACCTCAGCACGACAACTCTAGCATCTAGCGTGTACAAAACAGTAACCCATGATACTACTTATACTTTTCTTATTACTCCTTCGGATTTTCCTAAATACATGGCTTCACCATCCTCATATGTACCTTCAACATATAGATATAATGACGGTACCTATAAGGGAACTCTTAATTTGACACTTGCCTATTGCTCTCCTCCAAGTAGAATGGTAGGAGGATATCTGGAGGTAAAAGTGCATGCAAAATACTCTGCTACTGTAACAGCTATTGTTCCATCAAAAAGTGTTACTTATGAAAAGGCTTACACCTTTCAGATTAGGCCTTCACAACTTCCAAGCTATATGAGTTCACCATCCTCATATGTACCTCCAGTATATTATTATAATGATGGTACCTATAGTGGATACATCTATTTATCATATGCAGCATGTGCAGTTCCAAGCTCTGCAGGAAATTATCTAAACGTAACAATAACCACACGATATTCTGGTACTGCTATATTAAAATAATAAATATTTAGAAATTTATCAAAAGTACGTATATCCATAGAAAAGCCCCTGTAAACACTACATTTACAGGGGCTTTTCAACCTGGGCTATATGGATTCGAACCATAAAATGCTGGAGTCAGAGTCCAGTGCCTTAC
>CAYOAJ010000062.1:0-9873 GCA_964401895.1 uncultured Herbinix sp. | reverse complement strand
AAACATCAGAAAAAAGCAAACAGAAACAATATTCAATATCTTCTATTATTAAGAAAATGAATGATTTTACAATTCAATTTAACCATCCAACTCAAAGAGAGTCAGACCAATGGACTCCTAAAATGAAAAGTAACCTTATTTCAGATATTTTACAAGATAATCCAATTCCAGCCCTTGTTTTTGCAGAACAGATTATAGATGGAAGCATTATAATATGGGATTTAGACGGCAAACAACGTTGCACAAATGTATATAGCTTCTATAATGATGGTTTTAAATTAAGTAGAAATATAAGAAGATGGAATATTTCATATCAGACAAAGTTAAAAGATGAGTTAGGAAACTATATTATTGGGGAAAATGGGGTACCTAAAACTGAATGGGCGGAGTGCGATATTCGTGGTAAGAAGTATTCTGATCTTCCAGAAAGATTACAAGAGAATTTTATGGATTACATTTTTGAGGTTACACAATACCTCAATTGTAGTAGTGAAGATATTGTTTATCACATTTCAAGATACAACGAAGGAAAACCTATGACACCCTCTCAAAAAGGACTTGCTTATCTGGGAGAAGAATATGCAACACTTGTCAAATCCATTTCAAATATGGATTTCTTTAAAGATAGAGGAGATTATAGAGTTTCTGAATTTAGAAATGGTACAATCAATCGCGTAGTTGTTGAGAGTATAATGGCAAGTGATTTTATAAAGGATTGGAAGAAGCAACTAGAAGAAATGTGTTGCTATATTAAAGACAATGCTACTGTTAGTAATTTTGATGAATTTGAAGAAATGGTAGAAAGATTAACAAGGGTAGCAACTGAGGATGTAACAGAAATGTTTAGCTCAAAAGATAGTTTCTTGTGGTTTGGTTTATTTGCCAGATTTAAAATACTGGATTAGATGATAAGCAGTATATTGATTTTATGATTGAGTTTGATCAGTCCTTACATGATATTGTTATTGAAGGAGTTAATTTTAATGATTTATGTGGAAAATCTACAAAGGATAAAAGCGTAGTAATTAAGAAAATGAATCATTTGGAGGCATTAATGAAAAAGTATTTAGGTATTGGATGAATACTTTAAAACCCATTTGTCTTTCTCGGTAATTTCGATTATAATAAATTTAACATATAACGAAAACATTGCTTATTAATAGAGCGTTGAAAATTACAAAAGAAAGAGAGGATTTAAAAATGGAACAGAAATTTTATATTTGTGAGATGTGCGGAAACATCGTTGCTAAAGTGAAAGATTCAGGAGCTCCTTTATCATGTTGTGGAAAGGAAATGAAGGAAATCATCCCTGGCACAACAGATGCCGCTGCTGAAAAGCATGTCCCCGTGTATAAAGTAGAGGGAAATATGGTAATAGTTAATGTAGGTTCTGCAGAGCACCCTATGATACCAGAACATTTTATTGAATGGGTGTCCTTACAGACCAAACAAGGTAACCAACGTAAATTACTAAATCCAGGAGATAAACCAGAGGTATACTTTGCTCTTTGTGATGGAGATGAAGTTGAGGCGGTGTATGCTTACTGTAATCTGCATAGTCTTTGGAAATCATAGTCTATAGGAGGTATTGCAATGGCTAAAAAAATAGTAATGGTTGTAGGTTCTTTGAGAGGACAGTCACTGAACCTACAATTGGCGAAAAAAGTGGAACAGATGTTGGCTGGAAAGGTGGATGTTTCATATTTAAGTTATGCAGATATTCCATATATGAATCAAGATAATGAATTTCCAGCACCAGCAGAAGTAGAGCGGGTGAGAAAAGAAATAATGGATGCGGATGGTATCTGGTTTGTTACACCAGAATATAATGCTAGTTATCCAGGGGTTTTGAAAAACTTATTGGATTGGTTGTCGCGTCCAATTAAGTCAGGAGATTTAAAAACAGGAACGGCTATCTTTAGTAAAAAAGCAACCATTTGCGGTGCCAGTGGTAAATCTGGAGCGGCTGGTGCAATTAAGAATTTGAAAGAACTATTAATTTTTATGGGGCTAGATCTATTGCAGGAGCCCATGACCGGTGTAGCGCTTGGAAGTGAAGCATTCCAGACGAATCTACTGATATTGTCCCTACAGGATATCGTAGCATTGGAGGCCCAGACAAAGGCATTCCTTAAGAGTATAGGAGTAAGTTGATTTCTGGATTAAAGGGCTAATAATATTCCATTAAAGTTAACAAAAGGGAAGAAGAAAGCAACATAAGTAATATGGTTGCTTTCTTTTTTGTATGATATACTAGTTGTACATATGCAACTATTGTGTTGTACATGCGCAATGCGCAGATTGGAAAAGGATATGACAAGAAACCAAGGTTTAGAATTTTTAGAGGCTTACAAGGAACAAGTAGTTATTTTGGCAGAAGAATTAAGATCTCATCCAATGCCGGAATTGTCAGAAGAGTCATTCGCTTTATTTGAGCAATGTGGCAATCGCCTTGTGTATGAAAAAGATTATTTCCTTAGGAGAAAGTATCTTGCTGTATTTGGGATTACCTGCATCTTACATCATGGTAGTAATAATATCGAAAAGTTAGAAGAGGTAATAATGGGGATTTGCGCTGAGGAATGTTGGGCGCTACCGGCTCACGTTGATAGAGCAGGTGATAAGGAATGGTTTTTGACAGTAGATTTATTTGCTTGTGAAACGGCTCAGGCGTTAGCAGAAATCATAACCTTGCTGAATGATAGTCTTTATGATTCTGTAAAATCATTAGTAAGGAAAAATATAGAGAGAAGAATATTTACACCATTTTTTGATTCACCAATTCCTTATGGGAAATGGGAAAATGGGGATACCAACTGGAATGGTGTGTGTGCCGGAAGCATAGGCAGTACATGTCTTTATCTAATGCAGAAGGATAGGGATAAAGATAGATTAGACAAGTGTATCCAGAGAATTTGCAACAGTCTTACTCATTATATTGATGGTTTTATGGATGATGGGGCTTGTATGGAAGGTGTGGGGTATTTTACATATGGTATGACATACTATGTGGGATTTGCAGTACAGCTTTTTGAGCATACAAATGGTGAAATTGATTTGTTAGATGGTGAAAAACTAGAAAGAATAGCGCAGTTTCAACAGAAGATATATTTTAATAGCGGACTTACGGTAAGCTTCTCAGATGGAGATATCATATCTAATTATAGAATGGGTTTAACAGCTATGCTTGCTATGAGATACCCTTCTGTAGTCATTCCCAAGATAGAGTTGGCAGGTGATTTTGAAGCAGATAGCTGCTATCGTTTTATGGGACTTTTAAGAGATTATACTTGGACCAATCAGTATGTAGAATGGGTAGATACGGATCAACACTATGGGCTACAAGAAAAGAATGTGAATTCTTTCCATCACGTATTAAGTGATGCACAGTGGAGCATCTGTCAAAGTGAAAACGATGTTGCAATGGCAGCCAAGGGTGGTCATAATGAGGAACCCCACAACCACAACGATATTGCCTCTTTTTTATACGCAATTGATGATGAGGAATTTCTCTTGGATTTGGGCGCGGGGGAATATACAAAGGACTATTTTGGTGAAGGAAGATATGATATCTTATGTAATTCTTCCTTGGGACACAATGTTCCTATTATAAATGGTGAATTGCAGAAAGAAGGAAGAAAGTACAAAGCATCGGGATTTGAAGCAGATGGACAAGGATATACCAAGATTACATATGAAGGAGCCTATGAAGAGGGCTTATTAAAATTGGCATCCAGAGAAATTCAATTTGATTTACAAAGTGGAAGACTGGATATTGCAGATATATTTGAACCCAATGAGAAAGTAAAAAGCATCACAGAGAATCTAGTTACTTTTTACCCTCCTAAGTTTGGCAATAATACCATAGAGCTTAAAGGTGAACAAAATAGTTGTATGATATATATTCAAGGAGAGGATGTAACATTGAATTGCATCCAGAAAGTACATTCGGACCATGAAGGAAATCCTCGTACTGTATATCTGATACAGTGGGACGTACCCCTTAACCTTGTTACCAAAATAGAATTTTATATAGAAAAAGGAGACAGTCAATAATGGATATTTTATTCAGTAACAAACCAGTAATTTCAGATCAAGAAGTACAAGAAGCGCTAAACATTGCAACAGATATTGTAAAGCATAATCTGCCTGAATTTACTCACCATTGTCAGAATCACTCTAGTGTAAATCAATTTTATCCTAAGTGTGAGAATGATCAATGGACTTGTGGTTTCTGGCCAGGAGAAGTATGGCTTTCCTATGAACATACTGGTGACGATGTTTATAAAGAAGCTGCACTTACCTTAGTAGACAACTTTTTAGACAGAATTAAGCGGAAAATAGAAGTAGACCATCATGACATGGGATTTCTCTATACTCCTTCTTGTGTTGCCGCTTATAAGCTGGTAGAGAGTGAAAAAGGCAAAGAAGCAGCTTTGCTGGCAGCAGACCAATTAATATCAAGATTCCAGCCTGTGGGTGAATTTATACAGGCATGGGGGGAGATGGGACAAGCTGACAACTACAGATATATTATTGATTGCCTATTGAATTTACCTTTATTGTATTGGGCAAGTGAGATTACTGGTGATGATAAATATGCAACCATAGCACACAAGCATATTACCACTTGCTTAAACTATTCCATCCGACCAGATGGAAGTACATATCATACTTTTTTTATGGATATGGAAACGGGAGCACCCAGTCATGGTGCCACCTGTCAGGGATATAAGGATGACAGTTTTTGGGCAAGAGGACAGGCTTGGGGCGTATATGGTACAGCGATAGCTTATACCTATACCAAAAATCCTGAGTATTTAGATGCCTTTCGCCGTACCGCTCAGTTTTATTTAGAAAAGCTTCCTGAAGATATGATACCTTATTGGGATATGATTTTTATAGATGGAGATGAGCCTAGGGATTCCAGTTCTGCCTCAATTGTAGCTTGTGGTTTCTTGGAAGCAGCCAAATATTTACCAGCGGAGGAAGCCTCTTATTATACCACCTTAGCAAAACAAATGATGAAGAGCCTTGTGGACCATTATGCAGTTAAGGATATTACCAAGTCAAATGGTTTGGTGTTACATGGCACTTATAGTAAAAAAAGTCCATATAACACTTGTAAACCAGAGGGAGTAGATGAGTGTGTAAGCTGGGGAGATTACTATTATTTGGAAGCACTTACTAGACTTTCTAAGGATTGGAATATGTATTGGTAGGGGCGAAGCAGTCATAATCATTCCAGAAGCCCCCGCTCCCGCTCGGCAAAAAACGTAGTGGCACCAGCGTGAAAAGTAATTCTAAGCCTTCAAAATACGAAGACTAAGAATTACTAAGTTTCACGCGGAAGAATGCAAAGGGCGCATTCTTCCACCTGCGTCTTACGACTTGCTGAAATCAAGTGCTGACGTTTTTTAACTGCGCCCTATGGGCGCATGCTCATTTGGAATGGTTATGACTGCTTCTTACACATTGGCTGGATGAAATTAACGCGGTTTGAATTTCTTTTGGTGGGACTGTGAACAGTATCATGCTGTGGGGATTATTCGATGCTTAGTAAGCGTTCCTTGGACATTTTAATGTGTTCAATGAGATGTCCAATGTTGCCTTCACCGGCATATTCTGTCATGGAGAAAAAATCACAGTCTAAATCAGACCAATATAATTCATTTTCATCACCAGATACGGTGAATGGTTTGTTCAGGCGACCAACATATACTTCTACATAGCAATCATCAAGGTGGTAGGTAAAGTCCATTAAATGAGTTAGGCGGATGTCATTTTTCGTAATAGAGGTTTCTTCAAATAATTCTCGGTAGGCACCCTCTATTCCCGCCTCCCCTTTCTCGATTTTGCCTCCAACCAAATTGGAGAGCCCTATATATGGATTTTTCCTGCGTTTGCACATAAGAAGTTTTTTACATTCATAGTCGTAAACAGCTATAATATTAAGACCTTGCATGTAATTCTGTACTTGGCAGACAACACGAACCAAACTGGCTTCCGCTTGGATATTTAAAGGGAATGCCATTACTTCAAAGGATTTCTTACCTAATAGGGGGTGCAGATTAGTAAGATTTTCTAATATTAATATATTATGAGCAAGCAAATCCTTATGGATTTTAAACGGGGTATGGTCAGGGGAAGGCATGTCCATACCTAGCATTTTGATTTTTGTATGAATAAAGAAATCAGAGAGTTCTTTGCTTATAGCAGGATGGGAAGAAAAGTATTTCTCAGTTTGAAAAAATTTATCCCAACCAGTATATAAAAGCACAATATTGCCTTCTCTGATTAAGTCCTTATAAATTGGTTTCATTGAAATACAGGATTCCCCACGTACATCAAGTACAACACCTTGACCAACAAAATGCTCCAATTGAAAATCTGCAACGGTTCTATTGTCCTCTACTAGGTGCATTGGCATATCAATATGGGTTCCTACATGCATATTGGTTTGCAGATAATGTTCACAATAAAAATCCTTATCCAAAAATTTATTTTGTACCAGCGATAAGGGGGTGTCTCCCGGATAGACAGGAGTGTTATGATGTAAGGTATGGGTAATATCAATGTATTGCATAAAATCTCCTTTGAAATAAATATGTATATATGAATTGGGCTTATTATAGCACAAGAGAGAAGAAGTAGGGAGGAAAATAATATGTTAAAATTTAGTTTAAAGGTATTAGATAAAAACAATAATACATTAATTTCTAGTTGTGGGGCGGGGGAAGTGAGCCTTGTATTTGACAGGGCTTATGAAGAAGGAGATCAAATCTTGTTAGAGTCTTCTTCTGAAAGTGCTTATGTGTGGCTTCAGGTAGATGATGCTATCGGTAGTTCTCTAGTGTATATCACTGGTAATGTTACTTATACAGTTCCTTTTGGAGAGAAACGAATTAATCTTTCCCCCAAAGCATTTTATGGTGATAAGCACTTAATTACAGTAAAAGAAGCCAAGGACTTTGAAGTAAAGGCTTATCGTAATCTTGCAATCAACGTAAATGACCAGCATGGTATGATAAATTGCTTCCCTCATGCCACAGCCAACGTGGAAACAAGAGGAGAGTCAGTATTTGCAGCTCAAAATGCCATTGACGGTGTCACGATTAACAACAGTCACGGGATATGGCCTTATCAGTCTTGGGGAATTAATAGACAGGATGATGCCAGAATAAGAATTGATTTTGGAAGAGAAGTAGAGACAGACAGAATTAGCCTGTATACCAGAGCAGACTTTCCACACGATAACTGGTGGGAAAAAGTATCTTTTTCTTTTTCAGATGGAAGTCAATTAGATTTTGAAATGGAAAAAAGTGACAAACCTCATGAGATTAGCTTTGAAACAAAACGGATTACCTGGATTGACATGCATGATATGAAGAAAGCCGATGATCCATCACCATTCCCTGCGTTAACTCAGATTGAGGTGTATGGAAAGTAGAAGAGTATCATTCCATAGGTAACCGCTTTACCTTCAACCAACCAATGTGTAAGAAGCAGACATAACCTTTCCAATAAGTCCCGTTAAAAAACGTCGGTACTTGATTTCACCAAGTCGCAGACGCAGGTGAAATCTTAGTGCCGCTACGTTTTTTGCCGAGCGAAAGCGGGGGCTCATTGGAAGGGTTATGACTGCTTCGCCCCCTCCTTTTTACGTTGATACTCCGTCGGCGTAAGCCCCATCTGTTTCTTAAATACCTTTGTAAAATAGTATGCATTATCATACCCAAGCATAAAAGAAATTTCATATATTTTGTATTTACCTTCATTAATGAGAGTACAAGCACGTTCCATTTTAACTTCATTTATAAAATCAACAAAATTGCAATTGTATGTTTTTTTAAATAATGCTGAAAGATAATTGGGAGTTAGATTCACATAATCTGCCACATCTTGCAACATAATTCGTTGATCAATGTTTTGAATTACATAATTTCTTGCTTTTTCTGCTAATTGAGATTTACTGGAGGTAAGTTGTTCAAGCTGACGTGTAATATGTATTTTGTGATTTTCCAACCAGTTCACCACATCACGCTTAGATATTAGCTTTGATATGGTCAAAATATTTATTGTAGTATTTTGGAAATAATCATTATGTTGATGTTCTGGAAGCATGGGTTCTAGTATGGAGGCGGTAGTACTATATAAAGAGGTACATTCATTAATAACAGTTTGCCTCTTATGAGGATGAAGGGATACTTCTTCTATTGCTTGATTCATTAATAGTTCACATTGTCCAATATTGCTGGTTCTAATGGCTTGTATTAATTTATTGGTAATATGCTTTAAGGATAAATCATAAAAATCTATATTTGATAGCTGATGAAAAAGTAAAATATTATCTCCAAAATTATAATTATGCTCTGCTAACTGTAATAGCTGCTCAATTCCATCAAGGATAGAGGATGCATCTGTAAACTTATCTGTAGCCGTTAAAGTAAGCTGTATTTGAGTGATATTATGGGAAGCGTTACATAATTTTGTATAAAAATGTTCAAGTAAAGCATTGCTAAAATTTACGATATTATAACAAAAAAGTAAAATGCTTTGTTTATTATCATATAAATCGAGAGTGGTATAATGTTTAAAGGTATTACCTGCCAGCTTTTCAACCACCTCCTGCTCCCATGAGAAGAGCTGAGAGACTTCCTTTTCAGATAGATTTTCAAAATTAGGTAAGGTCCGATAATCTAGGAAAAGATGTATAAAGCAGTAATTATTAAGAACATTATTACTAACTAATTCCTCTATATTCTCTTTCATGTTGGATGGGTAACTACAAATAATTTTTAGTAAATTTTGAGCAATAATTTTATTCCTATTTCCTTGTAGATATTGGGTAGCCAAATCTACTTTTATTAGTCCTCGACGACGTTCATATTCTTCTTTGGCATTAGTCAAGCTTCTTTCCAAGGATTCTTCATCAAGCTGTGATTTTAACAAATAATCAATAGCTTTATAGCGAAGTGCCTCTCTTGCCAAGTTAAACTCACCATAATTAGTTAGCATAATAAAAACAGGTAAATCTGAGTTTTCTGATGCATATTTCAGAACATCTAGTCCAGACATTACGGGCATATTAATATCACAAATTACAATATGCGGATGTAATGTCTCAATGGCTTCCATTGCGCTTTTTCCATTGCGAGCTGTTCCAACGATTTCACAATCATTTTTCTCCCAATCAATTAGAAATTTGATGCCCGATAATATAATAGGCTCATCGTCAACTAATAGAATCTGGTATCTCATAATTTTCTCCCTCTTTTCTGATGCGTAAAGTGATACAAGTCCCTTTTCCCTTTTGGCTTTCAATGGTTAATCCACAAGGAGAACCGTAGACAAGTTGTAACCGTGTATTAACATTACCCACTCCAATACCATTCATTGAGTTTCTTTGCTTATTTGTTGAGGTATCCAAGGCATTGGTAAGCTCCTCCTCTGTCATACCCACGCCTGTATCTGTTACTGTAATTAGCAAGAATTCCTCTTCAATCCAAGCGTTTAGAGTTATGGTGCCAAACACCCCTGAAGGTTCAATTCCATGAAAAATAGCATTTTCAACAAGTGGTTGAAGTGTTAGCTTCACAATTTCATAATGGTATAAAGATGGATCTATATTGTTAATCAATTCAAAGGTTTCTAGATATCTTATGGATTGAATGGTAACGTAGTCATCTAATAAGCTTAGCTCCTCTTGTAATGTGATTTTATGTGAAAAGCCCTTGGACATATTTTTGAGCAAGTTAGATAAACAACGAGTAATATTAGAAATCCCTGGATTCTTTTGAATCACTGCCATCCAATGAATAGAATCTAACGTATTATATATAAAATGAGGATTAATTTGTGATTGAAGTAAAT
>CAYOAJ010000061.1:9643-9918 GCA_964401895.1 uncultured Herbinix sp. | reverse complement strand
TTTATAATAACCTTAGGAGATGAATTTCAAGGTTTATTACGTAGGGGAGATAAGGCCATGTATATAATAAATGAGATTCAGCGGTCTATGTATCCTACAGAGATAAGATTTGGAATAGGTATAGGGTCCCTTGCCACGGATGTGATTACAGAGATGTCAATTGGGGCAGACGGACCAGTCTATTATAATGCAAGAAAAGCTGTAAATCATTTAAAAGAAGATGAAAGGAGAAGTCAAACAAACCCAGCAGATATTAGGGTTGAGATGAACGAAGA
>CAYOAJ010000061.1:2250-9543 GCA_964401895.1 uncultured Herbinix sp. | reverse complement strand
GCAAAGGGAAATCATAGGGGATATGCTTGAGCATCAAGATAGTCAGACAGATGTAGCAAGAAGACTTGGCATTAAACAGCCAACAGTTCAAAAGAGTTTGTCAAAGGGCAAGTATTATACATACAAAGAAGGATTAGATATAATTAACAGGGAATTTGATAAACTCTTAAAAGAATAAGGGGATAGAATCTATATGTATAAAATTTATTTTTCAATCTTTCTTTTAGGACATGTGCTTGGGGATTTTTATTTAAAAGTTTTTTAAATACTATTAATCTATCTGGAAGGGAAGTATTATCATGGCTTCTTGCTTTTATGCACTTCCATTGTTTTCAAGTGACTATTGAAATATTTATAAGCTTTAGGTATAATTAGGTTATTATAGTTGTATGAAAATGGGGGATTAATTTGAGAAAGTCAGTGTTTTATCTTGTTTTTGGAATTGCCCTTGTAACAGTGGTGCTAATTTTCACAAGAATATATAAGAATGATAATGCGGTTACATATGAAAGGGTAGATGAGTATGGTATTGTTTTTGATGTTCCTGATGATTATAGGAAGGTGCATTCAGAATTATTAGATGCTAATTCTTATCAGGAATTATCAGGTAATTTTCAAATAACAGTTTTCGATTTTGTAAATGAAGAAAAAACAGTAGAAGAATACATAACAGAAATCAGAGAGGCTTTTATCTCTGGGCTTTTTGATAATGAAGCTTATATATCTCAAATGGTAGGTGATCCTGTATCTAACATCCGTCTACGGGAACATGGAATTGAAGATAATAATGGAATAGAGATGGGATACATGACATTTAGCTATGAGCTAGAGGAAAAGAAAAAATCAACCAGAATGATAGAAAAAATATATCTTATTGATACGGGTGATAAGTTTATACAGCTTGGATTTGTTTATGAACCAGATGATAAGGATAAATATGCGGAAATAGTTGATCATGTTGTAGGGACGGTTGAGATGAAATGAAAAAAATCAACTTATAGGTATTAAAATTCTCAATAATGGCAAAAATAAAATTATACCAACTTTTCTATTAAAAAAATTCAATACCATGATTGGATTAGGTATAAATAAATTATTATCTGAGAAGAATATATCTAGAGGTGATAACATGAAGAAAAACAAATTTACCGAAATATTTATTAAAGGTAAAGGTTATTATGTGTTATTATTTGTCGGTGTTCTTGCTGTAGCTGCAGTAGCAATAATTGGGTCCAGGATTTCTACAGAATATGATGATCCAGGAGACGATTATATTGACATTAATGAACCAGACAATAACATAGTAGCTGATGATCAAGAACAGACATCAGATGAATTGGCAGAAAATCAAGGAGAAGACTTTGAACTTGCCAGTGAAGATGTAGGTGAAGTAGCAAGAGACAATGATAGTTTACTGGAATTTGATGTTTTTACGGAAGATGAGGAAGAAGGAATTGAGATTGTTGGAGATATGGTGGAAGACCCAGTAATAGTAGAAGCCCAACCAGTTGAAGTTGCTGAAATAGAAGTAGAACCAGAAGCAGTTGAAACGACAGGGTCAAGTGTTCAAGGAGATAACATTCCACTTCTAGAAAGTCTTTCCTTCGGCCCAGACCAAGATCTGATTTGGCCAGTTGTTGGCAATGTAATAAGAAACTACAATATGGATCACGTTGTTTATTATCCAACTTTAATGCAGTACAAGTGTAGCCCGGCGATAGTTATAGATGCTGAAGTAGGAACAGAAGTTAAAGCAGCAGCAAGAGGAATTGTAACAGCTATTGAAGACAGTGAAGAAACAGGTGTTACTGTAACCACAGAAATAGGAGATGGCTATAGTTTGGTATATGGCCAGTTATCTGATGTGGAATTAGCAATAGGGGACAAGGTAAATGAAGGACAAGTAATGGGAAAGATAGGAGAACCTACTAGATACTATATAATAGAAGGAAGCAATTTATATTTTCAAGTTTTAAAAGACGAAGCAACATTAAATCCTATGCTCTTTCTTGAGTAGCAATGTTTCATAAGAAGCAAGTAAATATAAGATAAAATAAAAAGAGGGGCGTTTCATTATATAAAAATGAAGCGCCCCTATATGTGTCATTATATTTTTAATCTATTTGTAGTTCCATATCTCCAGCTTTAATCCAGTCTTTCTTTCTCATAAATTCAGATACTATAAGAGAAATAATTGCTGGAAGAATAAAGTGTAGGACAATCATTTTCACTAAAACAATAACAGGATCTGCCCCAGCTGTGGTCATATCTTCGTATGTCATTATCTGTCCTACAAGGCCGGAAGTTCCCATTCCAGAGCCAGTAGGGTTGTTAGTCATCTTAAAGGCCATGGTTGATAGTGGGCCAAGAACAGCACTGGAAACAATAGCAGGAATCCATATTCTTGGATTCTTATAAATATTAGAAACCTGTAACATACTTGTTCCGATTCCCTGTGCAAAAAGACCACTTACTCCATTCTCCCTATAACTAGCCACTGCAAAGCCAATCATATTTGCACAACAACCAACGGTGGCTGCACCTGCAGATAAGCCAGTAAGTCCAAGAGACAAACCAACTGCGGCGGAGGAAATAGGAAGGGTGAGTATCATACCCATGAAAACAGAAACAATAATACCCATTAGGAAAGGTTGTTGCTGGGTTCCAAATTCTATTATTCTACCTAGACCGTTCATAAATGCTGAAATAGGAGGACCAACTAATAGTCCAAAAAAGGATCCTGTAACAATAGAAACTAAGGGTGTTACAACAATATCTAACTTAGTTTTTCCTGCAATTAGGTTACCTAGTTCTATACCTAGATAAGCAGCTAGGAAGGCACCAAGTGGCTCCCCAGGCCCAAGCAGGTGTAGGCCTCCAGCCTCAAGTACAAAAGTTCCTGCAATAATCTTACTAGCAAAGGCACCAACCATTCCGGTGGTTGCGGCAGATAGAAGTACCAAGGGCTTTGCCTTGAATTTATAAGCTACACCACAACCAATGCCTGCTCCAGTAAGTGATGCTGCAACAGAACCAATTATGTACAAGGTATCTCCAAATGTTCCGCCAATAAGATTGGCGATTTGCTGAAGGATTGTCCCAATAATCAGGGTAGAGAAAAGTCCCAGGGCCATTCCACTAAGTCCTTCAATAAATAAACGATTTAAATATGCTTTAATTTTTTTCATTTTGTCATCTCCTATAGTTATTTTAAAAATGCATTACCATAGGTATACGACAATACAGCTGTCTTGTCAAGTAATAAATGTTTTAAACTAAGTAATTTTTCTCTCTTAAAGCTTCTTCGACCCTATCTAGAATCTCTTCAGAATCAGCTTCAACAGTATGAAGGTGGACATCGAAGGTTAATTCTTTTAAGGGAACAATTTTATTTTCCTTAACTTTTTTAACAAAATCATAGACATCACTGCGATTGCGTATAATTAATTCAGTAGCTATTTCACCATAAATATCATGGTCAACAACTACATTAAGGACCCTTCCTCCTTGGTCAACAATGGTGCATAATTCATCTTCAATCTCATCAGTTGTATGTTTAACCTGCAGTAGCCTCTTATGCTGTGATTTTTGATCAGGGTCAAGAACATAACCTTTAGTAGTTGCCAGGACATTATAATTAGAAGCCCTAAGGAGGGCAACATCCTGAACAATCACCTGGCGACTAACTCCAAGATGCTTAGCAAGCTTACTGCCAGATATAGGGTCGCTGCGGTCTTTCAATATGTCTACTATTTTAGCTCTACGTTTACTACCTTCCATAAATATCACCTCTCTGTGGGATCCGGGTGGGACCTGACACCCTGTCCCACTTTTAAAATAAGTATAAATCATATATAATAAAAAAGAAACCATAAAACTATGGAAAGAGGTTAGATATGTTTAGATTATGGGCAAAGGTTATGAAGGATAATAGAATGATAGATGACATGGTTGTAGCTAATGAGGATAGGGAGTTAAGAAGGACGCAGAAGGTATTTGCAGCTATTGATGAGATTTGTGATACTTATAATTTGTCCAAACCTATTTGGCTTGATGCTACGATAAAAGATTTTCAAAAAAGGAGTAAGACTAGGTTGACACAGGATAATTTTATAGATGAGATTGATTTTGACTACCTGGAGATTGAAGTTATTGAGGAGGACCACTAATAATGGGACTTGATAAGTGAAACATTAGGGGATGATGATTTGCAAGATTTACTTTTTTATGCTGCAGAGATTTCTGATGAAATTAAAGAGAGGATAAATGGTAAGTCATACGGGGAGGATTGCACTGTCCCTTATGAAGACTTGAGATACCTTAGGCTTTCATATATAGGCTTTGATGGTAAGACCCATTTGGGAGAGATGATTGTTAATAAGGCTATTGCAGATGATGTTATAGATATATTTAAGCAATTATATCAAGCAAAGTATCCTATAGAGAAGATGCAGCTTATAGATGAGTATGATGGAGATGACAATAAATCCATGGCTGCCAACAATTCTTCGGCATTTAATTACCGGCCTGTAGAGGGTACAGATAGGCTGTCCCTTCATAGTTATGGCTTGGCCATAGATATTAATCCACAATATAACCCCTATATTACCTATCCTGACGGGGAAATGTTGATACTTCCCCCAAATAGTGAGGACTATGTGGATAGAAACAGTGAAAACCCATATTATATAAGGCATGGGGACCTGTGTTATGAAGCATTTACCAAGAGGGGATTTACCTGGGGAGGGGATTGGAAAAACTCCAAAGACTATCATCATTTTCAAAAAAGGCTAGATGATTAGACTGGGGTTTTACGTTGATTTTAAGAATGCACAGTGATATAATAAGCCTAATGTAGCTGACGGAGTTAAGCTGAAATTATGTGGCTTTAAGAAAGTTGAAGAAAGGAAGCTGTTTATGTCTTATACGGCTTTATATAGAAAGTTCCGCCCAAATGATTTTAATGATGTTAAAGGGCAGGATCATATTGTTACAACATTAAGAAACCAGGTTAAAGCTGGTAGGGTTGGCCATGCATTTCTTTTTTGTGGCTCAAGGGGTACAGGTAAGACTACGGTGGCTAAGATTCTTGGCAAGGTAGTTAATTGCGAGAACCCTGAAGAGGGAAATCCCTGCAACCAATGCCATATGTGTAAGGGAATCGATAACCAAACCACAATGAATGTTATAGAAATTGACGCAGCTTCTAATAACGGAGTTGACAGCGTTAGGGAAATAGTTGAGGAAGTTAGGTACTCACCTACAGAAGGTAAGTATAAGGTTTATATAATTGACGAGGTTCACATGCTTTCAACAGGGGCATTTAACGCCCTATTAAAAACCTTGGAAGAACCCCCTTCCTATGTTATATTTATCCTAGCAACTACGGAGGTTCACAAGATACCTGTTACGATCCTATCCCGTTGCCAGAGATATGATTTCAAAAGAATTACCATAGACACAATAACAGACCGCCTATCTGACCTTATGGATGAAGAAGGAATTCAAGTTGAAGAGAAAGCCCTTCGTTATATAGCAAGGGTAGCTGACGGATCAATGAGGGATGCACTTAGTTTGCTAGACCAATGCATTTCATTTTACCTAGGGGAAAGTATAACATATGATAATGTGCTGGATGTCCTAGGAGCAGTTGACACAAAGATTTACTCAGACCTCTTGCAAATGATACAAAAGCAGGACGCAACTGGCTGCATAAGGTTACTTGATGAGGTAGAAAGTCACGGAAGTGAACTTGGACAATTTGTGACAGAGTTTATATGGTATCTAAGAAATTTACTACTTGTAAAGACATCTGACGATGTATCTGATGATGTGTCAGACCTTGTGATAGAAGTTTCATCTGAGAACATGGAATTATTGAAAGAAGAAGCTAGCAAGGTGGATGAAATAATCCTTATGAGATATATTAGAATCCTTTCAGAGCTTTCAAATGAGATTAGGTATGCTTCAAGAAAGAGGGTTTTGATTGAAGTTGCTCTTATCAAATTGTGTAGGCCGGAGATGGAGAAAAACCTGGATTCTATATATGATAGACTTAGTAAATTAGAAGACAAAATAGAAAATGGACTTGTTGTAAGCCAGGCTATTAACCCCGGCAATGCAGAAGTGCCTAATGCAGGAGGACCTTATAGTGAAGAGCCTAAGAAAAACCCAGAGGACAGGGTCAAGGAAAAGATTCTGCCGGAAGCAGTACCAGAAGATCTAAAGGAAGTGGCAAAGAACTGGAAGACTATAGTTAATAAAATAGGCAATAAGTCACCAGCTTTGAATAACATCTTGCAGGTGTCAACCTTAAGCATTGAAGGAACAAGACTGCAGATTGTTGTATATGATTCTCTAGATAAAGATTATATAGATAGGGAGAATCATATGAATGTAATAGAGGAAACAATCTCGCAAATGATTGACAAGCAGGTACAAATAACAACAAGATACTTAGACAAGACAAAAGAAGATCTTAGAAATGTAACAGACTTAGAGAAACTAATTAATGTTCCTATAGAATATGAATAAATAAGAAAAAATATAAAATTTGGAAGGAGTAATTGATATGGCTAAAAGAGGTGGATTTCCAGGGGGTCAGATGCCTGGAGGCATGAATAATATGATGAAACAAGCGAAAAGAATGCAAAGACAGATGGAGGAAAGAGCTAAAGAACTTGAGGCAAAAGAGTGGGAAGCAAGTTCAGGGGGCGGAGTTGTAACAGTAAAGGTTTCCGGACAGAAAGAAGTTGTCTCTGTAAAGATTGCACCTGAAGCAGTAGATCCAGATGATGTTGAAATGCTAGAAGATCTAATTGTAGCTGCAACTAATGAAGCCTTAAGAAGTATGGAAGAAGAGACTTCAGAAGTAATGAATGAAATCACCGGAGGATTAGGCGGATTGGGAGGTCTTCCTTTCTAATGAATTATTACAGTAGTAAGATAAATAAACTTATAGAGGAGCTATCAAGGCTTCCTGGTATAGGAGTTAAGACGGCCCAAAGGCTGGCATTTCATATAATCAAGATGCCGGAAGATCGGGTAAATGCTTTGGCTAATTCTATAACAGATGCTAAGCAAAATGTTCAATACTGTGGTGAATGCCTAACTTTAACCGATAGGGAATTATGTCCCATATGTGCATCACCTAAGAGGAATAAGCGTCAAATTATGGTGGTTGAAGATACAAGAGATCTTGCGGCCTATGAGAAGACTGGTGAGTACGATGGAGTCTATCACGTACTTCACGGAGCAATCTCTCCCATGGAGGGGATTGGCCCATCAGAAATA
>CAYOAJ010000061.1:0-2240 GCA_964401895.1 uncultured Herbinix sp. | reverse complement strand
CGCCTTCAGGGAGAGGTAGATGAACTTATTGTTGCTACCAACTCTAATCTAGAGGGGGAGGCTACAGCTATGTATATAAGTAAGCTAGTAAAACCAGCAGGAATAAAGGTAACCCGAATAGCCAGTGGTATCCCGGTAGGGGGAGACTTGGAGAATATAGATGAAGTTACCTTGCTTAGGGCTTTTGAGGGACGGACGGAGCTGTAGTGGAGATTCGGGGTGGGACCTGACCCCCTGTCCCAGTGTTATATGGAGAGTACTTTATGAAAATTGAAACAGAAAGACTTGTTATTAGGGATTTTCGAAAAGAAGATTATAAAGATGCCTTTGAGTATCTATCAGACCCAGTAGTAATGGAATATATAGAGCCTATTTTTACAGTTTCACAGACTAAAGAGTTTATTAAGAACTATGGAATTGAGTCAAAAATGATATTTGCAGCAGAAGAAAAATTATTAGGTAAAGTGATAGGACATATAATATTTCATAGGTTTAATACAGATTCAGAATATGAATTAGGTTGGATTTTTAATTGTAAGTTTCATGGGAAAGGATATGCAAGGGAAGCGAGCTTAGCAGTATTTGAATATGGGTTTATTAATTTACATCTTGAAAGTATTGTGGCTGAAACAGTTTTAGATAATAAAAAATCAATTGCAACAATTATGTCATTAGGAATGAAAAATAGTGAAATTGATCAAGAAGATTTATCAGTTTGGACTATAAGTAGAAATGACTATGAAAATGTAAGATAAGAACAATAAATTTCATTAAAAAACCATAGTTAATTAGGGTTGGTTAAAACCCTGATAACTATGGTTTTTTGGATTTTGGCATAACTATTAATAATTATTTATCGGTAATCAATAAATTGTTGTTGACATACATAAAACATATGAATATAATATATACTATAATTAGAAAAAATATGGAGGTATAATAGGATGAAGGTTAATCTAGCATCAAATGTATTAAAAGTATTATTAATTATATTTGCAATAGGAGTAGTAGTCGCTGGAATATATATATTGCCAATAATGGCTGAGGAAATGGTGGATATATATCCTGAACTTGAGCATGCAAAACTGCCTATACTTATAGCATGCGAGTTGTTATTGGGCTTACTGATGGTTGGAATAGGTGTCATAATGTACCTATTAATATTGTTTGATCGCGGGAATACATTTAGCTTAAGGTTTGTAAGAGGTTTAGAAATTCTAACTACAATGTGTATCATAGCAACTATTGGAATAATAATATTATTTGTTTATATGAATTCCATTGGTGGACCTGGCCCACTACCAACATTAGCAATGGCTGGTTCAATTATTGTAATATGGATAGTGGCAGCAGTAATTATGTTGGTTAGAAGCATAGTTAAAAAAGCCATGGTATACAAAGATGATTATGACTTGACTGTGTAGGTGAAAAATTATGATAGTAGTAAATTTGGATGTTATGTTAGCAAAGAGAAAAATGAGTGTAACTGAATTGAGCGAAAAAGTAGGAATTACAATGTCAAATATTTCGATACTTAAAAATGGTAAAGCGAAGGCAATAAGATTTTCTACATTAGAAGGAATATGTAAAGCGCTGGATTGTCAACCTGGGGATATATTAGAATATGTGGATGAAGATTAACGGGATCTGACCCACCCTGTCCTATACTTATTAAAAAGAGCCATAGAAAAAAATGATATTATTTTTCTATGGCTCTTTTTTACAACATATGTTATTCTAAATATAGAAAATAAAGAACAAATAAATGATAGAAGTAATGTCAATGCAACCTTAGGTTGACAAAAAGCAAACGAAGTTTTCAAATCAATTAAGGACATTAAGAAAAGAAAAAGGTTTGTCCCAAGAGGGAGGGATCAAGTGAAGAATATAGGAATGATTGTAGCAGTTGAAATTAAGTCAGTTCTAAATAAATTTGGAACACCGATTCAAGAGTTGCAGTTTACAGGCTACTCAGTATACCAATACAAGCTTGGGGAACATAGCTTATTTGTTCTTAATAGTGGAGCAGGACAAATTGCTGCAACTATGGCAACGCAATTTTTAATAACACAATTCAATGTGGACTTAATTGTAAACTTTGGCATTGTAGGTGGATTGACCCAGGAGATGTCACTAGTAAAAACCTGTATTGTAGAAAGTGTTGTTCATTATGAATTTGATACATCAGATGCGGATGGAAGTGATATTGGAAGATACCTTGCTTATCCAAGTATCTATAT